>JAUSLB010000124.1 GCA_030646655.1 Deltaproteobacteria bacterium
CGGCAAGGACGATAGAGCTCCTGCCGTACTCCTTTAAAAGGAGCGTAAGCTCCTGCAGGGTCTTATCTGCCCTGTAGCCGGCGAACTTGATGAGCATCGGGAGGTTCACCCCTGTTATGACCTCTATCCTCCCCTCCCGCATGAAAGACAGGGCTATGTTGGTGGGCGTGCCGCCGAACATGTCAGTAAAGATGATGACCCCCTGCCCTCCGTCGACCTCCTTGATGGCGGAAGCGAGGCTCTCCCGGACCGCGTCCGTGGCGTCCGAGCTCTTTACAGAGAGCGCCCTCGCCCCGTCGAGCCTTCCGGTAATAGCCTGAGCCGCCTCCATCAGTGTTTCCGCGACCTTGCCGTGAGTTATTATTATAGTCCCTATCATCCACTGCACCCCGTATTTTTTAAGTCTTATGCAGATCCCTGTGCCTTTTCCGCGCCATGACGCTGTCTGAGTTGAGCGCCTCAGCCAAGGCCTCGGCTATCACTACCGAGCGGTGCTTGCCTCCGGTGCACCCTATTGCTATCGTCAAATATGATTTGCCTTCCTTCAGGTAAAGCGGAACGAGGTAATTCAGGAAGGACTTAAGCCTTGTAAGGAACTCCTTTGTCTCCTCCCTCGATAAGACGAACTCCCTCACCTTATCGTCCCTGCCGTCGAGCCACTTAAGGGAATTGACGAAATAGGGGTTGGGGAGGAACCTGATGTCGAATACGAGGTCGGCGTCCGTAGGAACGCCGTACCTAAAACCGAAGGAGATGAGGTTTACGGACATCTTCTCCTGCGCGGCCGAAGACGAGAAGTAATCCTTTATATAGTCCCTCAGCTGGTGGACGTTGAAGTCGGTGGTGTCTATGACCTTGTCCGCCTGAGCCTTAAGCTCGGTCAAAAGCTCCCTTTCCTGCTGCAGGCCCTCAAGCGGGCTCTCGGCGGCCAACGGGTGCTTCCTCCGTGTTTCGCTGAACCTCCTGACGAGCGCCTCATCCGAGGCCTCGAGAAAGACGATCTCGATCCTATAGCCCGCGCCCTTCATCTCCCTGAACACGGGGGTGAAGGCCCTTAAGAACTCCCGCTCCCTCACATCCACTACGGCCGCGACCCTCGCTATCTCCCCGGAGCGGGCCAGAAGCTCCATGAACTTCGGCAGGAGCTCGACGGGCATATTGTCAACGCAGAAAAAACCGAGGTCCTCAAGCGCTTTTATCGCCGTCGACTTTCCGGAGCCTGAAGGGCCGCTTAATACGACCAGCCTTATGTCCTTCAAACCTTATCCTTTTTTATGCCTTCGGGGCGGGTAAGCCCCTTCATCGCGCTATCGAGGTGCGCCTCAAGGTTACGCGCCGAATGGTGTCCCATTATCTTAAGTATCTGGTTCCTCGCCGCGACCTCGACTATCGTAGCCACGCTCCTGCCCGGGGTCACCGGTACCCTTAGGTACGGGAGAGGGACCCCGAGTATATCGTAGGTGTTCTCCTCGAACCCTAATCTTTCGTACTCGCCTTCGGGCTCCCATTTCACGAGCTCGACGACGATGTCCATCTGCTTTTTCTCCCTTATGGCGGTTATGCCGTAAAGGTCTTTTATGTTGACTATCCCGAGCCCCCTTATCTCCATGTGGTAGCGTATAAGGTCCGACGATGTGCCGAAAAGGAGCGACGGAGGGAGCCTTTTTACTATGATGATATCGTCGGAAACCAATCTGTAGCCGCGTGAAACCAGATCGAGCGCGCACTCGCTCTTCCCGATCCCGCTTTTCCCTATCATCATTATGCCTATCCCGAGCACATCCACGAGCACGCCGTGGAGCGTTATGGACGGGGCGAGCCTTTCTTCAAGGTATTTGGTTATCCCCTCTATGAGGATGGAAGATGTGTAGCGGGTCTTTAATAGCGGGATCGCCTTTCCCCTGCAAAGGGAAAAGAGGAACTCAGGCGGCTCAATCCCCCTAGTTATTATTATCGCGGGCACCCCTGAGCGCTCCAGCATGCCGAGCGATTCGTTAAGCTTCTCGTCCGTCAGGCTCTTTAAATACCCTATCTCCGCAGCGCCGAATATCTGGAGCCTGTCGGAGTGGAGCTCTTCAAGGAGGCCCGTAAGAAGGAGCCCGGGCTTCTGTATCCTGGACGTGGTTATCTCTTTGCCGAGGCCCTTCTCGCCCGCCATCAATTCGAGCGAGAATTCCCTTAACTCCTTTGCCTCGAAAAGCTCTTTTACGGAAACTCCCATGCTACCTTCCGCCTTAGCCGGAGTTCCTCTCCGCCTCTGTTATGATCCTGTAGATCTCGGAGCCCGTCTCCGCCCTCATGAGCCTTGTCCTGAAGTCCTGACTTTTAAGGAGGTTGGAGATTACCGCCAGTATCTTAAGGTGCGCGGCCGCTGAATTCTCCGGGACTACTATCATGAAGAAGAGGTAAACGGGGAGGTTGTCCATGGAATTGAAATCCACCCCTTTCCTGCTCCTCCCGAAAAAGACCTTTATCTCGCTCAATCCCTTCACCTTGCCGTGCGGGATAGCGACGCCGTGGCCTATGCCGGTAGTGCCGAGCCTTTCGCGCTCTAAAAGGGCGTTCAGCACCTTTTCCCTGTCGAGCGAGCCTACCCTCGAGGTGATGTCAGAGACCATCTCGTCGAGCAGCCCCTGTTTCTCCCTCGCCTTGAGGTCGGTTATAATGCAATCTTCCCGCAGGACGTCGGCAAGCCTCATACCCGTTATTCCCGCCTTCTGTTTTTTGCGGCTCGTCCTACTTCGTACGGGTCTCTATGAGTCCGTAATCGCCGTTCTCAAGCCTGTAGATGACGCTGATGTTGCTCGTGGCCGAGTCGGTAAAGACGAGGAAGTCGTTACCTATGACCTCCATCTGCATGGCGGCCTCCTCAACGGACATCGGCTTTG
>JAUSLB010000146.1 GCA_030646655.1 Deltaproteobacteria bacterium
TCAACGCTTTTAAAGGTCCTCGACGGGCTCATCTTCCCTACCGCCGGAAGGGCCTTGTTCATGGGCGGGGAGCTTAAGGAAGAGGGCTTAAGGGGCGGTTTTCTTAAGTGCTTCAGGGAAAGGGTCGGCTTCGTATTCTCAGAGCCGGACGTGCAGCTCTTCTGCCCGACCGTCTTCGACGAGGTGGCCTTCGGGCCTCTCCAGCTCGAGGTGGCGAAGGAAGAGGTCAAAGGCAGGGTAGAGGGCTTATTAAAGATGCTCGGGCTTTCGGCGTTGAGGGACAGGCCGCCTTATACGCTGTCCACGGGCGAGAAGAAAAAGGTGGCGATAGCCTCGGTGCTCTCGATAAACCCCGACGTGCTGCTCCTCGATGAGCCGACAAACGGGCTCGACCCGAGGACACAGGTCTGGCTGTTCGAGATAATGCAGGGGCTGAAGGGGTTAAAGAAGACCTTCATAATGGCGACGCACGACCTAAGCCTCATAGAGGACTTCGCGGAGCGGGTGATACTTATCGATGAGTCCCACGGCGTAGCGGCCGACGGGGAGGCCTTAAAGGTGCTGAGGGATAAGGACCTGCTCCTCAGGACGAACATAATACACGAGCATACGCACAGGCACGGAGAAGTGACCCACATTCACAGCCATGGGCCGTACTCGACCCATGACGAGCACGAGTAAGGGAATGAAAAAACAAACCACGGAGGGCGAAAAGCAGATGAAGAAGCTGTTGAGTTCGGTCTTATGCTTGTTGTTCGTGTTTTTGTGTCAGGCCTCTTTTGCGGCAGACGAGAAAAAGGAGATAGATGAGCTTAAGTCAAGGCTCGATGTGCTGGAAAACAGGGTAAAGGACGCCGAGGTCGTCGACGAGCTCGGCCACAAGCTCCACCCGATACACAGCCTCTACGGGCTTAAGATAAGCGGCAGCCTGACCGTGTCGGCCCACGGCGTAAACCATATCAAAGGCGACGCAAAGCAGAAAGGGGCGGCGACTATCTCGGCGGATATAACGATAGAATCCCCTGTGGGCAGGGACGGAAGGGCGGTGGTCGTCCTCGATTACGAGCAGGGCGCCGGGATCCAGAACCTTCCGGCGTTTTTTACGGGCCCGAACGGCAACCCGACAGGGTATAACGCCGACATAGAGTCCTTTGACGACAACAGCGTCCACTTGACGCAGGTCTACTACGAGCACAACATCACCCCGAGCCTCGCGGCCTCAGTGGGAAAGCTCGACATAACCGGGTATTTCGACGCGAACGACTTTGCGAACAACGAGAGGACCCAGTTCCTCGCGACCATCTTCGTCAATAACCCGGCGATAGAGTTCGGCGGGAGCGCGGACTTCTACGGCCCCGGCGTAAGGGTCACATGGTTCCCGGTAGAAAATATCGACATAAGCCTCGGCGCGTTCGAGGGCGACGGGGACTTTACGGACACCTTCGATAAGCCGTTCTTGATGGCGGAACTGAATTTTAATTTTAAACCCCTTGACAAAAACGGCAATTACAGGTTTTATTATTGGGACAGGCAGGGCAGGCCGGATGTGACGAATACCGCCAACCCCAATGACCCGGAGCTTGCGAGGGCCGAGAACAAGGGCTTCGGCTTTAGCATAGACCAGTCCATAACCGATACGGTCGGGGTCTGGCTTAGGGCCGGAGCGCAGAGGGAGAAGGTCGCCCAGTTCGACAGGCATATAAGCGGCGGGCTAAGCATTACAGGGGAGTCCTACGGCAGGGCCAACGACTCGATAGGTCTCGCGTACGGCGCTACCTTCATGGGCAAGGACTACAAGGACTTTAAGGAGACCTCAAGCCCTGGCTTCAAGGCAGGCACAGAGCATTACACGGAGCTTTATTACAGCTACGCGATCTCCCATGCGGAGCCTGACAGGGGCTTCCATATCACTCCTGACTTGCAGTATGTGGTCAACCCCGGCGGGGACAAGGACGCGAGCAAGCTATTAATCTACGGCATAAGGCTTCAGGCTTTCTTTTAAGAAAAAATATAGAGGAGGGTTCTAATGGAAAGGATACTCGATAGCGCCGGGATAAAAGGGGCGGCCTTAACAGCCCTCGTCCTCGTTGCCGTGACATTCTCTATCGTCCTTATCGCGTACGGGATGGATGGAATCGCGCCCGGGGTGCATGACGCGTTCCACGACTTCAGGCACGCGATAGGCATGGGCTGCCATTAACACCCTCTAAGTAATGGAAAGATATTTAAGGAACTCGGTTGCCGCAGGCGCCATATCCGGCATTATCTGGGGATGGCTGGCGCTTGCGGTAAACTCGTTTACAGGGGTATTCCCTCTTGAGGCGGGTTTTTTAAGGGCGATTGCCTCATTTACGATCGGGGGGGCTGTCTTCGGGGTGGCTTCAGCAGGGTTCCTCTTCGCGGCTTCTCCGTTTATCCCTTTTAGAAGCGTTGTCTTAAAGGCGATTATCGTTTCCACCTCCATCTGGATAGCGCTCAGGGCAGGGGGGGCGGCCCTTTCAGGCATGGAGCCGATGAGGTACCATTTCACAGCGCCCGAGGCCGTGCAGGGGCTGATATTATCAGCCCTCCTCGGGGCGATTATCGGGGTTTTTTGGAAGAAAGGCCTTAAGGAGAGCGTTGAGGCCTAATAAGGGACTCAGAAGAGGATTCACAACGGGGACATGTGCCGCTGCCGGTTCAAAGGCAGCGGCACTGCCGCTTTTTGGGGCAGGCTTATCCCGAAAAGGAGCTGTTGATGTGACGCTCCCATCGGGTAAAACCCTTAAGATAAAGGTCAGATCCGTAAAGGTATCGGGCAATAAGGCTCGGGCTGTTGTAATAAAGGACGCTGGAGACGACCCTGACGTCACAAACGGGGCGGAGATAATCTCAGAGGTAGTGTATAAGGGGGAGAATAAGAAAAGGCCGAAGATAATCATCAAAGGCGGCGAGGGCGTGGGGGTAGTTACAAAGCCGGGGCTTAAAATAAAGCCCGGAAGGCCCGCCATAAACCCCGTCCCCTTAAAGATGATAAGGAGGGCGGTGCTTGAGGCGGCTAAGGAGGCGGGCGTCATACCCTCCGTAGAAGTGACCATTTCCGTGCCCAAAGGCAGGGAGCTTGCCAAAAAGACTATGAACCAGCGCTTAGGGATTATCGGGGGGATTTCCATACTCGGCACAAGCGGGATAGTGGAGCCTATGTCGCTAAAGGCATACACGCACTCGATATCCTGCGGGGTCGATGTGGCGACGGCGCAGGGGTGCGAAGAGGTGGTATTCTCTACGGGGAGATCGAGCGAGAAGGTCGTTGAGAAGTTTTTAAAACTCCCTGAGGCGGCATACATACTTACGGGCGACCACATGGGCTTTGCGATAAGGGACTCGGCCAAGAGGACGCTTAAAAGGATAACGATAGCTGGCCAGTTCGGGAAGTTCACGAAGCTGGCTTCAGGGCATTTTGAGACGCACTGCGAGGACTCGAGCGTTGAGTTCGGCTTTCTGGCCGGGCTTTGCGAAAGATACGGTTCAGGCGAAGAGGTTGTAAAAAGGGTAAAGAGAGCGAATACCGCGAGGGAGGTATTTTATCTGTTGAAAGGCTTCAGGCTTGAGGGTATCCTGAAGGAGGTATGCGGGATGGTAAAGAGGAACTCTTCGGCCCTTATAAATAAGGCGTTCAAGGTAAGGACGATACTTGTCGGATACGATAACGAAGTAGTCTGCATCCGCTGATAATTATGATCCATGTAATAGGCATAGGGCTTGAGGGAAGGAAGAGCCTTTTAAAAAGGCCGCTTGAGATAATAGAAAAGGCGGCACTCCTCGTGGGCGGGAAAAGGCACTTAGACGCGTTCCCTGATGTTAAGGCGCGCAAAGTCGCCATAGGCTCAAGCCTTGAAGAGGCGGCCACGGCGATTAGAGAAGGCGGGAAAAAGGGGGCAGTGGCGGTTCTCGCAACAGGCGACCCTCTTCTCTTCGGCATAGCCTCGTTCATTATTAAAAAATTCGGCAAGAAAAATGTCGAGGTCATCCCGAACGTCAGCACTGTTCAGGAGGCTTTCGCGAGGATAAAGGAGGACTTAAACGGGGTCAAGGTCTTAAGCGCGCACGGCAGGGATAAAAGTCTCGGAGAGCTTTGCTCCGAGGTAGCCCTCCTTGAGAAGGCCGCGATATTCACAGACCCCTTCACCTCGCCCTCGAAAATAGCCCGGGCGCTTATAAATAAGGGGATGACCGGCTACAATGCGTTCGTATGCGAATCTCTCGGAAGTAAAAAGGAAAGGATAATAAGGGGCAGCCTCTCGACCCTCGCGGCCAAAAAGTCGTTCGGGCCGCTAAATATTATGATACTCATTAAGGGTAAAAAGCCCCTTAAGCCCGCCATCAAAGGAAAGGGAAAGGGAAAGGGAAAGTTCGGGATACAGGACGCCCTGTTCAGCCATTCTTCGGGGATGATCACAAAAGAGGAGTTCCGGGTCATTTCATTATCAAAGATGAGATTAAATAAGGGTGATACTGTCTGGGATATAGGCTCAGGGTGCGGGTCAGTGGCCATAGAGGCGGCGCTCGTTACATCAGGCAGGGTTTATGCCGTCGAGAAAAATAGAAGAAGGACGCTTGACATAAAAAAGAACAAGAAGGGCTTCGGCGCTGAGGGCGTTGAAGTGATAGAGGGTGTCGCCCCCGGGTGCCTTAAAAAGCTCCCAAGCCCGGACGCGGTATTCGTGGGCGGAGGCGGGGCCGGGGTCCCGGCTATCCTTTCCTATTCCTCAAGGAGGGTCAAGGCCGGAGGGCTGATTGTGGTGAACGCGGTCACTATAGAGACAGCGCACGCCGCTTTTGATTTTTTTTAAAAAGAAGGGCTGGGAGAGGGAGCTTGTGCAGGTAAATCTTTCGAAGGCCAAGTGCGTCGGGGAGCTAAGCCTCCTTTCAGCTAATAACCCGGTATTCATAATCTCAGGGACTAAACCGCAATGAAGAAAACAGGCGTATTCTACGGGGTAGGGGTCGGCCCCGGAGACCCGGAGCTTATCACGCTCAAGGCCTTGAAGGCATTGGAGGCATGCCCTGTTCTATTAGTGCCGAGGTCTAAGGACACATCCTCTGACGGGCTGAGCCAGGCACTTTCGGTGGTGGATAAGATCATCGATATCGGGAGGAAAGAGGTGCTTGAGCTCCTTTTCCCCATGACAAAGGATAAAGAGGCTTTGATCGCCGCGAGGAAAGAGGCGGCTAAAAAGATAGCCGGAAAATTGAAAGAGGGAAAGGACGCGGCTTTCATAACGCTCGGCGACCCGATGCTCTACTCCACATTCAGCTACCTCGTGCCGTTCGTAAAAGAAGGCCTGCCGGATATTGAAGTAAAGGTGATACCGGGCATCGCGTCCTTCTCAGCCGCCGCTTCAAGGGCCTTGATCCCGCTTGCGGAATCGGATGAGAAGGTTCTAATTATACCTGCCTCTTACTCACTGGATGAGATAAGGGATTCCCTTAAGTCATACGAGACGATCGTAGTGATGAAGGTGAACAAGGCCTTCGATAAGCTGCTTGACCTTCTTTCCGAGCTCGGGCTTGAAGATAACGCGTTCCTGGCATCCCGTGTAGGCTGGCCCGGAGAAGAGGTGGTTACGGACATAAAGAGCTTAAGGGGGAAGAGGCTCGATTATTTCTCGACCCTGA
>JAUSLB010000159.1 GCA_030646655.1 Deltaproteobacteria bacterium
AAGGATACTCGTAAGGGCGCCCAACTGGATAGGGGACGCGGTATTGAGCCTCCCCGCGCTAAGCGCCTTAAAGGCCCTTTTCCCCGGCTCAGAGGTCTTTGTGCTGGCAAAGGCGAGGGTCGTCCCTGTATTCGGGAATAACCCTGATGTGGCCGGGATTATAACCTATGACGATAACGGCAGGCACAAAGGGATAAAAGGCAAATTAAAGCTCGGGGGAGAGCTTAAGGCAGAGGGGTTTGCTCTCGCCGTCCTTTTCCAGAACGCGTTTGACGCGGCATTCGTGACTTTTATCTCCGGGATACCTGAGAGGGTGGGCTACGCGAGGGACTTAAGGTCCCCGCTCCTTACGAGGGCTATAAATGTTTCGCCTGAGATCAAAAAAAGGCATCAGGTCTTTTATTATCTTAATATCATAAAAGAGCTTGGAGGGGCAGTCCCCGAAAGACCTGAGCCCCACATCCATATCAGCGGCGAAGAGATGCTGTGGGCAGAGGGGTTCTTAAAGGATAACGGGCTTGAAAAAGCCGATCTCATCGGCGCCGCGCCGGGCGCGAGCTACGGGAGGGCGAAGAGGTGGCCGGCTAAGGGCTTCGCCGAGGCGCTGAACAAGATATCCGAATCCTGCAAAGGCGTCTCCTTAGTCTTCGGAGGGCCTGAGGATAGAGAGGCGTGCGAACAGGTCTCAGGGATGTTAAAAGGGAGGAACCTTAACCTTGCAGGCAAAATAAGCTTACGCCAGTTCATGGCCCTGCTTTGCAATATAAGGGTATTCATTACGAACGACTCAGGGCCCATGCACATAAGCGCGGCATTGAATGTCCCTACGGTCGCCATCTTCGGCTCGACGGACCCGGCTCTGACAGGGCCTCTCGGACAGAATTCTAAGGTTGTAATAAAGAAGGCCGGATGCAGCCCCTGCTTTAAAAGGGCATGCAGGTTCGGCCATTACGATTGCCTTAATATGATAGAAGCGGATGAGGTGGCATCCCAAGCCGTGTCTTTATTAAAGGAGCTCAATTAGTTGGCTGAGAAAATGAAGCCCGCGGTCTTTCTCGACAGGGACGGCACCATAAACGAGGATACGGGATACCTTTCAGACCCTAAGGAGGTGCGCCTTCTGCCGGGCTCGGCAGAGGCGGTTAAAAGGCTCAACCGCGCCTCTATCAAGGTCGTCGTGGTGAGCAACCAGTCAGGGGTAGGACGGGGATATTTCACGGACTCGGACCTGTCATCCGTAAATAAGAGGCTCAAGGAGCTCCTTAAAAAAGAAGGGGCGGCCGTTGACGGATTATATTATTGTCCCCACCACCCGGACGATAACTGCGGGTGCAGGAAGCCGAATACAGGGCTTACGTCAAAGGCAGCCCTCGAGCACGGGATAGATTTGGCCCGCTCGTATGTAGTAGGGGACAAGGTATCCGATATAGAGCTTGCGAAGAACGCCGGGGCAAAGGGGATACTCGTCCTTACAGGCGACGGCATCAAGGAGAAAGGCAGGCTTATAAGGCCCGCTGACTTTGTGGCGAAAGACCTATCAGAGGCCGTAAGATGGATAATGGAAGACTTAAAGGGCGCCCGCCGTTAAAAGCCGCGTAATGAAGGTCCTGATAATAAAACTCTCTTCGATCGGCGACTGCGTCCATACGCTCCCGGCGCTCTATGCGCTGAGGAAGGGCTTTGAGAAGGCCGGCGTAAAGGCGCGCATAGACTGGCTCGTGGAAGAGGCGGCGAGCGGCGTTCTTAAAGGGAACCCGCTTATAGACAACCTTATTATAGTTAAGCGGGGCTGGGCGAAAAACCTCGGCGGGAACCTTAAGATCGCAAAGGGGCTCGCCTCAACTCATTACGATATGGTCCTCGACTTTCAGGGCTTATTTAAAAGCGGCATCTGGGTGATGCTGTCTAAGGGGAAGAGGAGGGCGGGGTTTTTAAATTCAAGGGAGCTCAGCTATCTGTTTTTGAACGACAGGCTCCCTCCATACGATATCGAGAGGCACGCCGTAGAAAGATACCTTGACCTTGCGGCGCATGCGGGAGGCGATACCTCGGAGGTTAAGTTCCCGGTCAACATACCAAGGGCATCGGTAGATAATGTAATAAAAAAACTTGAAAAGAGCGGCATAAAAAAAGATTCGCCCTTCTTCGTCATTATCCCGCGTGCGCGCTGGGAGACGAAGCTCTGGAAGGACGACAGGTTCGTCGAGCTCGCAAAGAGGGTCGCATCAAAAAAGGGTATCCCCGCGGTGCTCATCGGTAACGCCTCGGATAAAGCGGCGCTTGAGGCGATAAAAAACAAGATAGGGGAAAGGGCGGTTAACCTCTCGGGCCAGACAGACCTAAGCGAGCTTGCGGCGGTCTTAAAAATGTCGCGGTTCGCTGTAGCCGTTGACTCAGGCCCCATGCACCTCGCCTCCGCCGTGGGCACAAGGACTATCGCGCTCTTTGGCCCGACGGCGCCGTGGAGGACAGGGCCGTGGGGAGGCGGGCACATAATCGTAAGGAAGGGGCTTAAGTGCAGCCCCTGCTTCAAAAAAAAGTGCCCTGAGCCTAAGTGCATGGATGATATTACGGTAGACGAGGTGATGGGCGCGATCGAGGAAGCCTTCCGGGAGAAATAGGTTTGGACGCCATATTAAGGCTCGATACAGAGCTTTTTAAAATTATAAACAGCGGGCTTACTGCCCCGTTCCTCGACTCATTTATGCCCTATGTGACCGAGAAGTTCAACTTTCTCGGCGCGGTTCTCATATCGGCCCTCCTCATATGGGCGCTCGGGAAAAGGAGGGACAGGGTAGGGCTGATAGTCCTCGTGGTTCTGGTCCTGGCGAGCGATCTTATGAGCAACGGGCTTAAGCACCTGTTTATGCGTATAAGGCCATGCCACGCGATTGAGGGGGTAAGGCTGCTTGCCGGCTGCGGAGGGTCTTATTCGATGCCTTCGGGGCACGCGACGAACATATTCGCGGCGATGGTCTTTCTTACCGCGAGGTATAAAAAATTCTTCCCGCTCTTCTTGGCGATTGCCTTTAC
>JAUSLB010000160.1 GCA_030646655.1 Deltaproteobacteria bacterium
GTAGACTATCCAGTAGCTGAAGGCTATTACGATGCTCAAGCCGACTCCCGCGGCTATGCCGCTGTGCCTGCCGGTCTTCAGGGCAAAGGGTATGCCCACGAGCACCATTATGAAATTGACGAGCGGGAAGGAGACCTTGCCGTAGAGATCTATCCTGTATCTCGATGAGTCGTAGCCGTCAGCCTCAAGCCCTTTAATGTAGTTCTTAAGCTCGTTGAAGCTCATGTTCTTCTGGAGGTTCTCGACATTCACGAGATCAGCCGGCTCCACAAGCCCTTCGAGAGTAAGGTTCTCCACCTCTTGGCCCCCGGCTTCGCCCGTTCCAGTGAAGGCCCAGACGAACGCGGAAGACGCGACCCACTTTTCTCCCTGCCAGACGGCCTGCCTCGCATAGACGCGGCTCTTTATCTTAAAAGGCTTTTCGATGACATAGAGGGTCACGCCGTGGAGCTGGTTTTTCTTCAGGTCAACCTGTCTTATGTTAAAGATGCCGTTGCCCGTCCTCACCCAGACCCCCTCCTTGCCGAACGAGCTGCCCTGAGCCCCGAACCACTGCTTCCTGAAGGCGTCAACCTTCTTCAGCGCGCCCGGGGCCACATACTCGTTAAGGAGGATTATCGCCACGCTTATCAAAAGCCCTGAGAAAAGCAGCGGCATTACCGTCCTGAGGAGTCTCACGCCCCCTGCCTTCATCGCGGTTATCTCTCCGTGCTTGGCGAGTATCCCTAAGGAGAGGAGCACCGCCACGAGGACCGCCACAGGCGAGACCTGAGTTATTATGAAAGGTATCTTATAGGTGAAGAACGCGAGGCCCGAGGTGAGCGGGACATGGAACTTCATGAGGTTGTCCATGTTCTCGAAGAGGTCCACCATTATAAAGAGCATGATGAACGCGAGCACGGCTATCGTGAGGAGCTTAGCGAACTCGGTAAATATGTATCTTTCGAGTATCTTCATTTTTTTACGCGCCTTTTGCGCCTGAGAAGCCGCCTGAGCGCGTCCGCAATGCGGGAGCCGGCCTCGATCGGCCTGTCCTTTGCCGCCGAGTAGAAGATATAAACCCCTACGGCCACGAAGATTATATCAGACCCCCAGACCGCGAGCACCGGGTTTAAGCGGCCGTTCTCACCCAGGGCCTCGAGGGCAGTTGATACCACATAATACATCAGCACCACCGCGAGCGCCACGCTGAAGCCGGTGAACCGCGCCGCCCTTATCTTCTGTATGCCGAGGGGGACCCCGAGGAGCGCGAATACGAAGACGGATGCCGGCAGCGCGAGCCTCTTGTGCAGGTCTATCATGTAAGGCGCGGTACTCTCGCCCTTTGCCTTTGTCTCTTTAATCCTGTGCACGAGCTCGCTTATGTATAGTTCCCTGTTGGGCTTTCCCGGCGTGCCGGCCTCGGAAGCGCCGGAGATGCTCAGCTCGAGGACATAGGACTCGAAATCGGCTATGTGGTAGGCTCCGTTATTCTCGGTCTTCCTGTGCATCGTCCCGCTGTAGAGCTTAAGATAGACGGTTGACTCCTCCGTAGGCGGGGAGAAGACCCCTTTGTTTGCGAAAAAGGCGTTCGATTCCGTCCCGGGGCCCGTCTGGGAGATGAATATCCCCTCCATCTCGCCTGTCTTTATATTAAGGTGGTCAACATACAATACGACCCCCTTGAACTTGTCATAGAAGGTCTTTTCCTCAATGCCCGAGACGAGCTTTGTCTTAGCGGCCTCGAAGAGCAGCCTTCTTAAATTGACATTGCCCCACGGGAAAAGATAAAGCGTGAAGGCCAGCGTCGTAAGGTAAGCTATAAAGGCGAGCAGGAGCACGGGCTTCATGATGGAGAACAGGCCGAGCCCTGTTGACTTCATGGCGGTTATTTCGCTGTCCGAGCTTAAGCGGGTGAATGCGACGAGCACCCCTATAAGGAAAGATACCGGCAGCGTGTATATGAGGAACGAGGGTATCACCGAGACTATGAACCGGAAGATAAAAGACGGGCCTATCCCGTGGGTTACCATGAGCTCTATGAGCTTGACGGTCTTGCTCAGCAGGCCCGTAGCGGTGAGGACGGCGAGGCTTAGGAGGAACGGGACGGTTATTTCTTTAAAGATGTATGTGTTTATAAGCCTCGGCATTTTCCAATGATACTATAAAGACATCTTCCGGACAATCTGATTTGGAGTTTTTTTTAATCGGGTGCTCGGCGGAATCCCGCCCTTTTAAGGGCTGGTCAAAGCCGAGCAATATAAAAGCAATTACCTTGCCGACAATCCCCGCCATTTATGGCGGGGTAATTGAATTCCGCCCCTTTCGGGCTTAAGGCTCTATTTCTATAAAGAAAAGCGCCTTTTTTGCCGATAGTTATAGTAATAAGCCTTTTATCCGGCGATATCAAAGGATTTTATGCCTTTTTCGGGCTTTTCCCGCCTTTGGGACAGCCGGCGAGCATATTGTTTGACATAGGACAGCTTTTGGGTTATTAGAAATTACTTAAACATTTTTTTTAAACCAAACCGTGTCAGGGAAGAATATTTGGACCAGAGGATCAGGGATAAGATAAAATCGGAATTGAACAGGGCCGAGGAATACCTCAAGGCAGCGGAAATCCTCCACATGCAGGGCCTCTTTACCCCTTCCGTGATCTCTTCGTACTGCTCCGCCTTCCACGCTTCGGTCGCAGCCTTTTTGACAAGCGGCCGTAACCGGCAAAGAGAGCCCTTTGTAAGCTTTGCCGCGAACCTTGCCAAGTTCAGCTCCAAGCTCGACCCTTTTATCGAGAAGCAGAAAGAGGCGGGAAAGGTATTGTCCGTAAACGCCTCGCTCGATTACGCGGAGAACGAGGCGCTCCTGCGCCTTTACCAGACACGGGACTTTTTCCTCGAGGTCAAGGATTTTTTAAGGAGAATAGTAAAGAACTGAGGGATGAGCGCGCCCGGTATTCGCCCTGAGGCTTCGGCCCGGCATTTTCGGATCGCTGTTAAAAATCTTCAGGCCCTGTTCAAGGATTAAATTAACGGTTCTTTTCAATCGGGTGCCCGGCGCAGTCCCGCCCTTTTAAGGGCTCAAAGCCGAGCTATATAAAAGGCAATTACCTTGCCGACAATCCCCGCCGTTTATGGCGGGGTAATTGAATAGCCCCCTGCTCCATAAAACGGCCCCGAAAAATGCTCACTACCAAAGATATATTAAACCGGCTCAAGGCCTTAAGGGAGGAGAAGGACTTAAGGCAGGAGTATATCGCCAGACGCCTCGGCATCGACAGGACCACCTATGTCCGCAAGGAGAGCGGCGCCATCCCGATAACGACCGAGGAGTGGCTGAAGCTCGCGGACGCGATGGAGGAAGACCCTGCCTATTTTTTCAGCCTCCAGCGCCCTTACCCGGACACCCCCGAAGGGGCGAGGGAGAGGCTCCTTATAAAGCTGTACAGGTCTTTAAGCCAGCGCCAGAAAGAGGAATTCATCTGCGGCATACATATAATGCTTAAAGGGATAAAGAAGAAGGCCGTAAGGGATACGCTTGAGGAGCTGAGGGGCATATAGAGACCCGCTGCCCGCTGTCTTTGTTTCTAAAAATTGTTCTTTTTCCTGACCTCTGCGTAGGCGCGAAAATAAAAATGCTCACATATTCACATATATGCTGCGCTTTTTATTTCCACCCTTCCTTGACTTCAGAAAAAATTCCTAATTTTTAGAGGCAGCCTATTTCTATCCGCTCGCTAACCCCGCTTCGGGGGATGCGCCAGATTGATTCTCAGTAGCCATAAATATTTTATTTTACATTTCGAATATTCCCTAAGCCTGCTGCACGGGGTCTTCGATTAGGCTCTTTATGGAAAAGGCCTCCTGTATCCCCACCCGCCTTTCGGGTTACTCAGAGTTTACGGCTGCGCTCCCCCTCTTTACCATCGATCAGGTATCTTGACTTGTGAAGCATATAAAAAAGAGAACGCCGGATATAGATTCTTTTTAGCCCACTGCCTTCCTGAAACTTAGGTTTGACAATACAGGGGCGTTATGATAATAATTTCAGGTTAATTCAGTATCGTTTTAAACAGGCTTTGAGCCGCTAGCTCAGGTGGTAGAGCATCTGCCTTTTAAGCAGGTGGCCCCGGGTTCGAGTCCCGGGCGGCTCACCATATTTTACATATAAAAAAAGTCCCCATCGTCTAGAGGCCAAGGACACCGCCCTTTCACGGCGGTAACCTGGGTTCGAATCCCAGTGGGGACGCCATGAAAAGATAAGGGATTTGCAAGATATGCAAATCCCTTTTTTTATTAGGGTCGGATTGTTGGGTTTAGTTTCTCAACCCGATCTACTCAACTTTGGACAGATTATCGCAGCCGCCGATTATTCTCAGGCGCGAGCTTTACTCTCCGCACCCTCTTAAGCGCCTCTTCCTCAACCAAGCCCCGCTCCACCGCCTTGGTGAACATATTATTGAGAGTGGCGAGCAGGCGGTTCACGGTGGCGGGCTTGTTCTTAGCCAGCCGCTTGGCTGCCATTCCTCTACGAGGCGAGTACCAACAGGATGTTGAAAAAGTCCATCCTGGACTTTTTCAACCGCGATTTGGCCGGAGGCGAGCATCCAGACGTCCAAATCTTACACATTGCCCGGCTTTTTTAGTCTCGCAATTAGGCAAACCTTCCATGGATTACTTAACAGGTTGCGTTTTTCCGCAACCTGTTAAAGGCCAGCAGGGGGTACTTCCCGAATTCTTCCACAAGCACTGAAGGAAGCCCAAAATTTATTTTATTTATCTGGCTGGTTTAAAATATCCGCAACAATTTTTTTTAAAGTCTTCATCTCTAAATTCTTGTTAACATATTTGAGATTATTTTTTTCAAAGAAGGATATGTGTTTTTTTAAATCGGAATCACTTACATGAAATATGAATCTGTCTTTTATGCTGGGATACATTTTCACGGCTCGATTATAGAACTCTATGCCATCCATGACGGGCATGCCGATATCACATATAATGACCGCGCAGTAATCCTCATAAAGCTTATTAAGCGCCTCCTCTCCGTTTCCGGTGCATTCAACTATGCCCTCTTTTATAAGAATTTCCATGAGCTTGTCGGTTATTATTTTTTCATCATCGACTACAAGGATTCTTTCCTGAAAAGGTTTATTCATAATTTACCTCACAGTAATTTATTAAAAGCTGGCAACCGTGATTTAATTATACCTGATATATCGCCTGAAATATAGCTATCCTTAAGCTAAACTTAATAAAAGTAGACTCTTTGTTTATATATCAGACAAGAAATCGAATGTTCGTTTATATGCGTTAAGGGAGAGGTTTTAAACAATGACATCCCCGCATCCACCGCTTCCTTGCGAGTTTGAAAATCTCTTGAGGAGCGGCCTCATAAATCGTAAACTCTTCGCATGATACGCGTTACCGGCAATATCTTTATAGACGAGAGCGAGATACAGGAGGAGTTCATGCGCTCGGGGGGCCCCGGGGGCCAGCATGTAAACAAGGTCTCTACGGCAGTACAGCTCCGCTTCGATATCATGGGCTCAAAATTACCTCAGGAAGTGAAGGAGAGGCTCTCCCGCCTCGGAGGCCGGAGAGTTACTGAAGAAGGCGTCCTCATACTCTCGGCAAGGGGATCAAGAAGCAGGGAGATGAACAGGAAAGAGGCGATGGAAAAGCTCCTGGGCCTCATAAGGAAGGCGGCGGAGGCGCCCAGAAAAAGGATAAAGACAAGGCCGTCCTTCTCCGCCAAACAGAAGAGGGTAGACCGGAAGAAAGTAAGGGGCGGCGCCAAAAAGATGAGAAAGAAGGTTAAAGGGGAGGAATAGCTATGTGTTGGGTTACGCGGAGTTTACCCTGAGCG
>JAUSLB010000170.1 GCA_030646655.1 Deltaproteobacteria bacterium
GCAGGATAAAAATAAGAGCAAACATCCCGAAACTACCAGTATTTTACTGAAAATACGAGCGCATATCAAGCACAACTAGGCTGGGCTGGAGAGGTTTCATCGGGAAGGGACGATAGTCCCTCCATTGGAAAGCGTCTCGACGAGCTGGATGAAGTACGGGTTTTCGCTCTCGGCGCTGGCCAGGCGCGCCCAATCCCGGGCCTGGTCCAACCGGCCGGCGTGGATCAGTTCAGCGGCCAAGGCCGGAAAGAGGGAAAAGACGAACTGCCGGCGGAATCCGGGGTCGCGGAAAGCCGGCTCCAGATGGGCGAGGGCGGCCTCGTGTTCCTCTAGGAAATAGGATAGCTCGCCCTGGACGAACTCGACGAAGGCAGGGGCGATGTCGGGCGCCTTGGCCAGGAAGGCGGTGCGCTCCAGAGCGCCGCGCAGCTCCTGCTCCTGGACCGGGGTGAATTCCTCCCCCAAGAGCCGGGCGGACCAGGCCCACTGCACCGTGGCCCACAGGTCTCCCCGGGAGGTATAAGGAGCCTCCCGGCGAGCAGCGCTCGGCCTTTGGTGGGCAGGAATATGGAAAAATCTATCATGGCGCGTCCTCCAGAACCTTCCTCTTCAGCCTCGTCTTTGTCATCTCCTGCACGTGCTCCCTTACATCTCTGCCGAACTTCCCCTCTATCATCTTTAAGTAATTAGGGGCCTCGAAATACTTATGGAAGGCGTTGTCCCTGAATTTAAGCACCTCTACGGCGTTCAAATGCTTTGTGGGCAGCGGCAGCATCTCATAGGAGTGCTGGGAAAAGCCGTGCCACCCATCAGGGAACTTCCACCCCTCCTTTACCGCTATGTCGAAGAGCCTGGAGCCCGGATAGGCCATCGCGCAGTAGAAGTTAGCGAACTCGCAGTTCAGGTCCACAGCCATGTCAAAGGTCTCCTGCATCGTCTCGAAGGTATCGTCCGGCAGGCCGAAGATGAAGTTGCCGATGACCCTTATGCCTGCGTTCTGTATGGCTGTGACAACGTTTTTTATCTCCTTTATCCTCATCCTCTTTGAGGCCCCGTCCCTCACATCCGGGTTTGCAGACTCTATCCCGAGGGCGAGCCAGTTTAGCCCCGCCTTCTTCATCCTATGGAGGTGTACGGTCTTGATCGTATCTATCCTCGCGTACGCCCAGATGTTAAGGCCGTACCCCCTCTGATCGAGGAGGTCGAGTATGGCCATGTAGTGCCTCTCATCGAGCACAAAGAGCTCATCGACTATCTTGATGTTCCTTATCCCGTGCCTGTCAGCGAGGAGGCCGATCTCTTTTGCTACAAGCCCGGGGCTCCTGTAGCGTATCCCCGGCTTTCCGAAGGGGGCGTTTATGCAGCAAAATACGCACGAATACGGGCACCCCAAACTCGTATAAACGGCCCCGTAAGGGGTCCTGTTTTTTATGCCGTCAAAGCAGTGCCAGTTATGCGCCCTGTATCTATCCATCGGAAGCAGGTCCCAAGCGGCTAAAGGCAGCCCCTCGTCAAGGTTTTTTATAAGCGGCGCAGGCGGGTTGTTTTTAACCTCGCCCCTGTCGAGATACCAGAGCCCCGGCACTTCTGAAAAGGCCCGCTTGCCCTTTAAGGCCTCCGAGAGCCCCTTTAGCGTATAAGGGCCTTCGCCCTCTATCACGAAGTCGACCGCTTCCTCCTCCATCGTCTTTCTTGGAAGGGCCGAGGGGTGCAGACCGCCGATAGCGACCTTTGAGGAGGTGTTCTCCTTTAAGGCCTTGCAGATCCTCCCGGCTATGGTCATGTTCTGGGTTGAGCCCGAGGGCTGCGAGCCGTAGACTATTACGGAGGAGAGGAGCGGGTTTAAACCGTTTATCCTGGCTGCGGTCTCCTCGGGCGGGATATTCTCGGCGTTCGCGTCGATAATGGCCACGCTTATGCCGTTATTCCGTAAATACGCGGCTATTACAGCCGCCCAGAAAGGAGGCTCTATGGCGGAGTAGTCTTTCCCGAGGTCCTGATAGACCTGCCCCCTGTCCCCGGGGTTGATTAAAACTATGTCCAGACCCATCAAGCTACCTTCAGAATGGTTTTTATGTTCCTTATGATATCTTCTTCGCTGAGCCCGGCACTCTTATGGAGGTATTCGCGGCTGCCGATATCGAACATATATTCATCCCCCAAGCCCATCCTCTTTATGCCCCCGTTAAAGCCGCGCTCTTCCAAAACGCAAGAGATGACGGAATCCAGCCCGCCCTTTCCTGTAAAACCCTCCTCAAGCGTTACGATATGCCTATAATCCCTCAGCGCCCCGTAAAGGGAGTCCGCGTCAACCGGCTTCAAGAGGAATATATCGAGCACGCCCGCCTCGATGCCCTCCTCGTATAACAGCTTTGCGGCCCTTATCGCCTTATGCGTCATGTAGCCTGTTGAGACAAGGCATATCTCGCCCCCCTTCCTTACTTCAAAGAACCCGTCCTCTATCCTTACGCTCTGGGCGTCCGTATAGATCTCAGGAAGGGCCTTGCCGTCGAACCTCAGGTACTTCGGGGCCTTTACCTTAATCGAATAATCGACGAACCTTCTCGTGAGGTTCGTGTCGCTCGGGGAGAAGACGACGATATTAGGAAGCGTCCTCATTATCGACAAGTCCTCAAGGCAGTGGTGCGTCGGCCCTGATACATCGTAGCTCATGCCCGCCCCGACGCCCACGAGGTTCACGTTCAGCTCTTTCAACTGGGACTGCAAGGCCAGATTTATCCTTATCTGCTCGTAAGCCCTCATCGTAAGGAACGGCGCTATGGCGTAGGCATAGACGGTAAAGCCCTCGAGCGCCAGGCCTGTGGAGACATTCACAAGGTTCTGCTCCGCTATCCCGACGTTCAGGAACCTGCCGCCAAAGTCCTTCCTTATCGAATCGAGCCGGGGAGAGCCGAAGTCGGCGCTTAAGAAAAAGATGGACTCGTCCTCGCGCATCCGGCTGTGGAGCTCTTCAATGAAGGCATCCCTCATTGTGCTCATCTCATCCCCGCTATGACGGAATCCACCTCGTCCGGACTTATGTTCCTTATGTGGCTTAAGGCGTCGTTCTCAAGGCTTCCCACCCCTTTGCCTTTG
>JAUSLB010000171.1 GCA_030646655.1 Deltaproteobacteria bacterium
AAGGACTATCGGAAGGCTCCTAAAGGAGCCGAAGGAAAAGCCCCCCAAGTGCCATTAGCAGGCTGTTGAAAAACAGCCTGCTAATGGCAATCCCCATAGTGTGGGGTTGTATTGCCTCTGGACGCTCGCCGGCTCACGAAGTGACAAGGCGAGCTATATCAAAAAAAGATTTCCTTGCCTGGACGAACTGCCAATTCACTCCGGCCAGATCGTGGTTGAAAAAGTCCAGGACGGACTTTTTCAACATCCTGTTAGGTTGCCGCTTCTGCCGGCAAATTAACTTCACTGCGGCGGAACCGGCTTAGACGGGGATGTGGATATAGACGAGGAAGAGCCACATGAGTATCAGGGTGCCGCCCACCCAGCTTACATACTTGTATGCGCGCCTCCGTTGGCGGACTATCGTTATCTTAAGGAGGAATAGGGACAGCCCAGAGATCCACCCTATGAAGGGCCAGAAATGGACCCCGTTGTGCGCAAATGCCAGAGAAGCAAGGGCTATATAGAGCGTAAGGTTCGTAAAGCCGTTGAACCTGTGAATTTTTCTCTCCATGACGCTAGCGGCTCTCACGAGCTGGAGCCCGCTTATGAAGCTCGACGTGGCAAGTATCAGGCCGATAGACGCGAGTATTGTCGGGATATTGCTGAATATGCTGAAAAAATCGAAAAGGCTTAATATCTGGAGCATTATCTAACCCCTAAAACGAACCTTAGAAGGTTCTTCTGTATCAGATAAGTGATTACGCCGAGGTATATCAGCACTATCGGCAGTATTATGAACACGTTCGGAAGCGTAGTGTTGTCAATAAGCTCGTTATCGTCTGAGTCGCTAAGGACTATCCCGTAGGTGTTCCTTAAGGTCATATTGTCCTTAAAGACATTATTATGCGAGCTCCACACCGTCATGCCGTTCCACGTGTTCATGTTGGCGCTGTTGCCGATCACCCTGTTGCTGTTCGAATAGCTTATGAAGAACCCCTTGTCCTTGTTCATGTTTGAGGTGTTATTCTCGATCGTGTTGTTGCTCGCCCTCTCGAGGTAGATCCCGTAGTTCTCGTTCGAATTCGCCACATTGCCGGACAGGGTGTTGCCGCGGGAGTTATAAAGGGTTATCCCGTAGAAGTTATTGACAGAGTGGTTGTCCTTTATTATATTGCTGTTCGCGTTGGTGAGTATTATGCCTGAGGCGGTTGAGCCGCTCGCGGTCATACCGGACAAAGTGACCCCGCTTACATCCGCGATCTTGATCGAAGGCTCGCCCTTTATCGCCGCCCGCACAACGGAAGAGCCCGGGCCCTTTTTGGACCTGACGGCGATCGGCTTTCTTATGACTATGTTCTCATTATAGATGCCCTCGTCTATCACGACCTCATCCCCGGGGCTCGCGGCATCAACGGCACCGCTTATCGTTTTAAAGTCCTGCGGGACCCTGAGGACAGCGGCATAGGCAGGGCTTGCAAAAAGAAATGGGAGTGTCAGGACGATAAGGGTCTTACGCATTAAAATACCGAGGAAAATCATAGGTCCGTTCGCATGGCTACGCCCCCTCGCCTTTGAAAGGGCAGGCTAAAACCGGGCTTTTCGGCTTTTGTTTAAATTTTAATTTTACCAAAAAGGCGCCCTTTTGTCCAAGTATTTTTATGCGATTTCAGGGTAGAACATAGCGGAGGGTTTTGCCTCTTACAAGAGGGATTTGGATAAAATAAAAGGGCCGGCTTCATTCCGGCCCTTTACGTATCTGGTGGAGCAGAGGGGGATCGAACCCCTGACCTCAAGACTGCCAGCCTTGCGCTCTCCCAACTGAGCTACTGCCCCTCATGTCGCGGCGTAACCGCCTAAACATATTATTATTAACACCGAGCGGGCTTTCGTGTCAATCTAAAAACGAACCAGCTCAGGTGTTGACAAGATGTTTTTAAAATGTTAGATTCGCAAAAAAAACAATCGGGAGAATTCAAGAAATAATTTTTTTAGCTTGCAAATGCTGAAAAAAAATTGTATGAATAACTATCCATAAAAATTATCCAGCCTTGAAGGCAAGACACAAAACTTTAAAAAAAAGGACAGGAGGTTCAGATGGCAAAGGCGTTAACGAAGGCACAGGTTGCGGACCAGATCGCGAAGAAGACAGGGGTCACGAAAAAGATAGCAACGGAGATGATAAACCAGCTTGCCCAGATATCTTACAAAGAGGCCAAAAACTCGTTCACGATCCCAGGCATCGGAAAGCTCGTTCTCGTAAAGAGGAAGGCCCGGATGGGCAGGAACCCCCAGACAGGCGCCGCCATCAAGATACCGGCAAAGAGGGTCGTAAAGTTCAGGGTCGCAAAGGCCTGCAAGGACGCGGTGCTCGGCTAACCGGTTCGCCTATATTTAACCCAACCTTCTGGAGATTCCAGCCCCCGTTTACGCGGGGGCTTTTTTTTGCTCTCCTTCATCCCCTATCCCCGGGTTCCGGTTACGCCTCTATCCCTCCTATGTCCTTAAGCGCCTACAGCCCCGAAACCTCTTGTCTTTTCAAGCTTTCTTTTGTATAGTGCCCTTATGAAATGCCCCTTTTGCGGACATCTTGAGGATAAAGTCATAGATTCCCGGCTCTCTCAGGACGGCAATACCACAAGGAGGCGGCGCGAGTGCCTCCAGTGCGGCAAAAGGTTCACAACTTACGAGCGGGTCGAAGAGACCCTGCCGCTTGTGATAAAGAAGGACGGCGCGCGCGAGTCGTTCGATCGTACAAAGATACTCTCCGGCATAATGAAGGCCTGCGAGAAGAGGCCCGTGAGTATGGAGGAGATAGAGAAGGCAGTTGACAGGCTGGAGATGAAGTTCCTCGATTCCGGCGAAAGGGAGATACCGAGCTCTGTTGTCGGCGAATCGGTTATGGAGGAATTGAAAAAGCTCGACGAGGTCGCTTACGTAAGGTTCGCCTCCGTTTACAGGGAATTCAGGGACATAAACGAGTTCATGAAGGAATTAAAAGACCTGCTCGAAGTAAAAAAGAGGAACATGTGACGCCGCACGAAGGCTTCATGCGCGCGGCCCTTTCCCTTGCTAAAAAGGGCTTGGGGCTTACGAGCCCGAACCCTTCGGTTGGCGCGGTAGTCGTAAAGAGCGGCAAAGTAATTGCCAGAGGGTACCACAAAAAGGCAGGCCTCCCGCACGCTGAAGTAGAGGCCCTAAGGTCAGCGAAGGGCGCAAAAGGCGCGACCCTTTATGTAACGTTAGAGCCCTGCTGCCACTTCGGCAGGACCCCGCCTTGCACGGACGCTATAATCCGCTCAGGCGTCAGGAAGGTCGTAATAGGTGCAAATGACCCGAACCCCAAGGTCGCTGGCAAAGGCATAAGAAAGCTGAGGTCTGCGGGGATAGAAGTTACAACCGGCGTGCTCGAAGCCGGGTGCAGGGCGATAAATGAGGGGTATAATAAGTATATAAGGACAGGGTTGCCTTTTGTTACGCTTAAATTGGCCTCAAGCCTGGACGGCAGGATAGCCACTTCAAAAGGCGAATCCAAGTGGATAACCGGCACAGAGGCAAGGAGGCTTGTCCATAGGATCCGCTCTCTAAACGACGCCATAATGGCTGGGAGCGGGACGGTCTTAAAAGACGACCCCGGGCTTACCGTAAGGCTCGTTAAAGGCAAAAACCCTGTTAGGATAATACTCGACTCAACATTGCAGGTGCCTTTGTCCGCAAAGGTCTTTAAAGGAGGCGGCAGGCTCATAGTATTTACAACGAGGAAGGCAGGCAAGGGGAAGATAGAAGAGGCCAGGAAGCTCGGGGCAGAGGTGATTGTAGCGCCTGCCTCAAAAGACGGGGTAGATATAAGGTTTGTTCTAAAAGAGCTTGGTAAAAGAGAGGTGACGAGCGTTCTGGCCGAAGGCGGCGGGAGGCTCGCGGCTTCATTATTAAAAGAAGGGCTCATTGATAAAGCTGTTATTTTTCTATCCCCTATATTCCTCGGCGGCGATTCTCTCCCGTCGGTCGGCGGGCTTAATATAGGGCGCTT
>JAUSLB010000173.1 GCA_030646655.1 Deltaproteobacteria bacterium
GCAATTTGTAAGGATTGGACGGAGGCAGCCCGGCCAAATCGTGGCTGAAAAAGTCCAGGACGGACTTTTTCAGCATCCTGATAAATAAAAAACCCATCCCTTTGAGAGGGATGGGTTTTAAGCCAAAGGCGGAGTCATTCAGGCAAAACGCCGGTTTTCCGGGCCCTCTCCCTCGAAAGGCCTTAACTCAGATACATGCGGGCAGGTCTCCTGGCTTGCGGGTCATCCTACTCTCTTTACCTTCCCGGCTCTCTATGCCAGTGGCAGTTAAAGATTTCGTCGCCGCTTACAGTTGCGGGGCAGCTCCCGATTCTACGGGATTCCCTTTTAGCCCGCTAAGCGGGCACCCGTCTGTGAGTAATTATCAGGCTAACAGGTTTAAACCTTAAGCGTCAAGACAATTCTTGAGATTAAAGGAACCTTTTTATGGCCTCTACGGACCTGCGCGTCTCGTCCTCTCCGTGAGGCTCGATGGTATAGACGGCGGAAGGGGCGTATCTCTCGATAAGGCTGAAATACCTCGCGAAGTCTATAGACCCCTCGCCTATGGGCAGGTGCTCATCCGCGGCCCCGTTATTATCGTGGAGGTGGACCTCGGCTATGTAAGGGCCGAGCTCAATAAACCAGTCTTCGAGGGCAACGGAAGAAAAGACGCTCAGATGGCCCGAGTCTATGCAGACGCGGAAAGCCGGGGAAGCTATCTCCTCAACGAGCGCCTTAAGAGTAAAAGGGGTCTTCTCGAATATGTTCTCGGCGGCTATGACAGTGCCGAGCCTCTCGGCCTCTTTTACGAACCGGGGCCATGTTTTAAGGCTCTGCTCGAGCCAGAGCTCATAGCCGTTCCGGAATTTACGCTCGTGGTAGCCCGCGTGGAGCACGATATTTTTCGGCCTTAAGTCCTCCGCGACCTCGAAAACACGCTCATACCTCTTTTCAGTCGATGCCCTAACATTCTCATCGGCGCTCCCCGGGTTGATATTAAGGTACGGCCCGTGCATTGTCACGATAAGGGAGCGGCTTCCAAACTCCTCCCTGAGCTTCCTTAAATCCGCGCCTTTGGCGAAATCGAGGGAATCCCCGTCAAGGTACACCTCAGGGTTTATCTTCTCATCCAGAAACCTCCCGGATTTGGCGAGGAGCTCGGTGTAAGGGACATGCACCTGAAAACTTTTCACGATCCTCCGGCATCGTTTGTCTAACAGGAGTTGAAAAAGCCCGTCCTGTACTTTTTCAACCACGGCTTGGCCGAACTGAATGGCAGAACTCTTTGATATGGCTCGCCTTGTCACTTCGTGAGCCGGCGAGCATCCAGAGGGCAATCCGTCCATGGATTGCATAGCAGGTTGCGGCTTGAAGCAACCTGCTAAAAAAAGAGATATAACCCGAAAGGGGTTCCTGTTCAAGTCAATTCTGTAATCTTTCCCCTGAAGTGGTGACAGCGTGCTAAGTTCTGATATACTTTTTTATGAGGGGAAAACAAAATTACGGCTATAAAGAAAGGAGCTGTCATGAAAAGATACGTCTCATCCGTAATGCCTTTGCTGGTGTTTGGTCTGGTCTTTTCCGCAGGCGCGGCCTTTGCCGCAAAGGAGAAGGGGATAAAGGGGATGTCGCAGGAGGAGATGATAAGTGTCGCAAAGAGCGCGGCGCCGCCGCAAATCTCGGATAACGCCACGGTGCTTATCCCCGGCCCGGACAACAAGCTGACGGAGGCGAAGAAGGGGACGAACGGATTTACCTGCATAGCTGATTTAAGCGGGCAGGAAAAGCCCGACCCCTTCTGCGGGGACGAGAACGCTACCCAGTTCATCATGTCGATGATGAACAAGGAGCCGCGCCCCGCGAATACCGCCCCGGGTGTAGGCTACATGGCTCAGGGCGGATGGCACTGGGAAAAGGACGGCAGGATAGTCGACCCCGGCACGCCCGGCGCCAAGAGGATACATGAGCCCCCGCACTGGATGATTTTATGGCCTTTTGAATCGCAGGCGACCATGATACCCACAGGGCCGAACAAGTTCGGCACCTATATCATGTACGATGGCACTCCGTATGCCCATCTTATGATATACGAAGACCCGAACAAGCTCGGAAAGGCTGCCAAATAGGGGTGCTGGGAAAAGAGGGCCGGGACCTCCAAGTGGTCCCGCATCTCTCTTTTTTTATTGAGTTTTTTGATTTTCCTCACAGTAAAACGGGGCAAAAATACCTTGACTTTTACCGGTGTATACAGTATACAATATAATTTGGATAAATTTTTATGCCTTCTTCTTCTCGCAAGGCTTAAAGGCCAAATAACACCTACTGTAAAAAATGGAAAAAGTCCGCATGCTGGATTACCCGGTAGAAAAGCCCCTTACCTTAAGGGAGAGGATAGTCGATTTCATCAAGGATTCCGTCGTATCGGGCAGGCTGAAGCCCGGCGAGCGCGTCCCTGAGCAGGAGATCGCTGAGAGCTTCGGGATAAGCAGGACCCCGATACGGGAGGCCTTCAGGCAGCTCGAATCCGAGGGTTTCATAAGCGTTGTGCCGAGGAAAGGGGCGGTAGTAAGCCCCATTACCGACAAGGACGTAAGGGAGTTCTACGCGATAAAGAGCCTGTTGGAGGGCTTTGCGGCAAAGACAGCCTGCTTAAAGCTTACGCCAAAGGAGATAAAGAGGCTTGAGAGCCTGAACGCGCAGATGGACAGGTGCGCCGGGAAGAACGACGTAAAAGGTTTCTTTAAGCTCGACAACCAGTTCCACGACACCTTCCTAAGGGCGTGCGGGAACGAGAAGCTCTGCGTCTTAATTCACCACCTCGTCCAGCAGTTCGAGAGGTTCAGGATCACCGCCCTCGCGCTGCCCGGCAGGATGAGGGATTCGGTTAAGCAGCATAATGAAATAATAGAGGCCTTCAAGAACGGCGAAACCGCCCTTGTGGAAAATCTGGTAAGGGCTAACGCCGAGAGGGGCAGGGACGTGCTCGTAGAGGAGCTCCTCAAGGAAAAGACAAAACATGGCGCTAATCAACACCCCTGAGGCGGCAAGCCGCCTCGCCAGGACGATCATATCGGACATCGCCCTTTACAACAGGGACAAGATCCTTAACGGGATCAGGAACGACAACATCTTTGATCTCCTTGAAAAGGAATTAAAAGAGGGGCTTGACCTTTACATGAGAAGGGTTAGCCCTGAAGTCGATAAAAAGAACAGCTTCTACAACAGGGCTATCGTGGATATCCTCATAAAAAGAAACGGTGACATAAAATCAGGGATATGGTAAATATCTCTGTCCGTGCCCGTTTTTCGTCGTGCCCGTTTTCCGTAAAGATTCTCAAAAAAATCATAATCCGATTCTCTTTACTGCCAGACCTGACCGCAGATTTGCAGGCCCTTATAATCGGCCCCGATAACCTTTGATGGAAACTACCCATAGCTTCACTGTTACAAGCGCTGACGCCTCCAAGAGGCTCGACGTATTCCTCGCGGACAAGGTCCCCGGCGTTACCCGCTCAAGGATGCAGGCGCTCATCAGGGAGGGGAGGGTAAAGGTAAACGGCAAAGGAGTAAAAGCGGGCCAGAAGGTAAGGGAGGGCGATAAGGTAGAGGTAAATATACCGGAGCCTGCCCCGCTTAAGGTCGCGCCTGAAGAGATACCTATCGAGATACTTTACGAGGACAGGGATGTAATAGTCGTAAATAAGCCTGCCGGGCTTGCCGTCCATCCGGGTGCAGGGAGGTTCTCAGGGACGCTTGTCAACGCCGTCCTGGCCCATACAAAAAGCATCTCGACGATCGGAGGCCCCTTGAGGCCGGGGATAGTCCACAGGCTCGACAAGGACACCACTGGCGTACTTGTGATGGCGAAGAACGACCTAAGCCATATAAGCCTCGCTAAACAGTTTAAAGACCATACAAGCCGCAGAAAATATGTAGCCCTTGTCTGGGGGGCGATAAAGGCTGACGAGGGGACTATAGACTACGCGCTCGGAAGGGACACCGCGCACAGGAAAAAGATCTCCATCAGGGCGCGGTCCAAGAGAAAGGCTGTTACTCACTATAAGGTCCTGAGGCGCTATCACCATTCCACGCTGGTTGAGCTGAAATTGGAGACAGGCAGGACCCACCAGATAAGGGTACACCTCGCGGCGATAAACCACCCGGTCGTGGGCGACCAGACATACGGCAAAAGGGCTATCCCCTTTAATCTGCCCAAGGCCGTGATCGACGGGTTCAAAAAGATAAAGAGGCAGTGCCTCCACGCCATGACGCTCGGCTTTACGCACCCGGGGACAGGCGGGTATATGGAGTTCAGCGCACCGATACCGCCTGATATGGACGGGCTTTTGAAACTCCTTGAAAACGCATGACAGGAAGGCAGCGGAAAGGTTGACTGAAAAATGTACAAAATAGACGGCATAAAATTCCTCTCTTCGCCTATTCTCGAAGGCCCGCGGGTCATTCACGGTTTCCTGACGAGGGCGGGCGGGGTAAGTAAACCCCCCTTCGATTCTTTAAACTTCGACGGTAGGGGCGCAGACCCCGCAGAGAACATAGAGGCGAACAGGGCCCTTGCGGCAAAGGCGTTCTGCGCGCCTATAGGCACGGTTACGACAGTAAATCAGGTCCACGGCAATACCGTCCTTGTCCTTAAAAGCAAGACCCCGGAAAGACCGGACGCCGACGCCATCGTCACGGCCCTTGAGGATGCCCCCATAGGGGTGCTTACGGCAGACTGCCTGCCGATCCTCCTTTTCGACCCTGTCAAGAAAGCAATCGGCGCGGTCCACGCCGGCTGGAAGGGCACGGTCCTCGGCATAAGCATCAAGGCTATCGAGGCGATGGCGCTTAACTTCGGGTCAAACCCCAAGGATATAAGGGCGGCCTTCGGCCCATTCATAGGGCCGTGCTGCTATACGATAAAGAAGGATGTGGCAGAGGAGTTCAGGCAGGGGTGGAAGGCGCTTGGAAGCCCCGGCTCCACACAGTCCTTTATAATTCAGGAAGATGAGGATTACTGGCTGAATCTGGGCAGGGCCAATATCCAGCAGCTTCTTAAGGCGGGGGTACGGGAGCCGAACTTAAGCATGGAGCGGCTCTGCACCTCATGCAGCACGAGTCTTTTTTTCTCTTACAGGAAGGCTGACGGGAATACCGGCAGGCAGCTCAGCTTCATAATGCTTAAATGCTCGCATAAAGCTTGCGGCCACGGCCACGACCACGGTTAAAAAAGGACGGCAATGATAGCAGGCCTTACCGGAGGCATAGCAACGGGCAAAAGCCTTGTATCGAACGAGCTTAAAAGGCTCGGGGCGCGTATAATCGACGCGGACATAATCGCGAGGGAGATAGTAGAGCCCGGAAAGCCCGCTTACAACGAGATAGTGGAGGAGTTCGGGAAAGGGATACTCAACGAGGACGGGACCCTTAACAGGAGGGAATTGGGAAGGATCGTCTTTTCGGATAAAGAAAAGCTTAAAAGGATAAACGGCATCACCCACCCGGGGATTATTAAAAGGATAGAAGAGGAAATATCGAAGATAAGCTCCGGCAAAGACGACTCTATCATAGTTGTTGACGCCGCCGTCCTCATTGAGGCGGGCGCGCATAAGGACATGGACAAAGTAATAGTCGTTTACGCTGATGAGGATAAGCAGATTGAGAGGATAAAGAGGAGGGATAATCTGACCGAGAGCGAGGCAAGGTGCAGGATCGGCTCGCAGATTCCGCTCAAGGAAAAGGTAAAATACGCCGATTATGTCATAGATAATAACGGCCGTATGGAAGAGACGCTTAAAGAGGCAAGGGAGCTGTATTTAAAGCTAAAAGGCGAAAAAAACCTTAAAAAAGGGGTTGACAGGCATAAATAACCGTGCTAAGGTGAAAATACCTATCAATATCGTCAATGGTGACTGCCCTCGTAAGCTTCAATCCAGCAGGTTTAAGCCCAGAGGAAAAACCCGTTTATTGATTGTCTCTCAATAATATAACCTTTTTAACCGCTTGCGAATAAAACCGCTATATTTCTATTCCACCCACAAAACCCCCACAGGAGTATTGTATGAACCTCAAGGAACTAAAAGAAAAAAAGATTAACGAGCTCACTACGCTCGCTAAAAAATATAACATAGAAAGCGCCTCCTCGATGCGCAAGCAGGACCTCATATTCGCCCTGCTTCAGTCGCAGAGCGAGCAGAACGGCCTCATATATGGAGAAGGGGTGCTCGAGACTCTTCCGGACGGCTTCGGGTTCTTAAGGGCCCCGGACTATAACTACCTTCCGGGCCCTGACGACATCTATGTATCCCCCTCTCAGATAAGGAGGTTCAACCTCCGCACCGGCGATATCGTATCAGGCCAGATAAGGCCGCCGAAGGAAGGCGAGAGGTACTTCGCTCTTCTTAAGGTAGAGAAGGTCAATTACGAAGACCCCGAGATAGCGAGGGAGAAGATACTCTTCGATAACTTAACCCCCCTCTATCCGCAGGAGAAGATAAATTTAGAGATCGCGCCCAACAGCGACATGTCGATGAGGATAATGGATCTGTTCACCCCCATAGGCAAGGGGCAGAGGGGACTTATCGTATCCCCCCCGAGGGCGGGTAAAACCATGCTCCTTCAAAAGATAGCGAACTCCATTACGACAAACCACCCCGAGGTCGTCCTCCTTGTGCTCCTCATAGATGAGAGGCCCGAAGAGGTAACTGACATGCAGAGGTCCGTAAAAGGGGAGGTCATAAGCTCCACGTTCGATGAGCCTGCCCAGAGGCATGTGCAGGTCTCTGAGATGGTAATCGAAAAGGCCAAGAGGCTTGTAGAGCACCAGAAGGACGTCGTCATCCTCCTTGACTCCAT
>JAUSLB010000174.1 GCA_030646655.1 Deltaproteobacteria bacterium
CCGCAGCCGTTCGGCCCGACAATGCCGGATGTGCCCATCGGGAAATGGAGGGTGATCTTATCGACAAAGGATTTAAAACCGTGGATAGTAATCTTTTTTATCTTCAAATGGGGGCCTTATAAGTGATTTTGGTTGCAAATCGTAACAGAGTTGCGGAACTTTGTAAAGTAAAAAATACAATACAAAGTGTTAAAAAAAACAATAATATACTATATGTGGGGGCTTAAAAAGTATGGATACACAAAGGAGGCGGTATTTTTAGGAGACGCGCGGAAAGGGGATGAGAACATTATATTAGAATAAAACATTCAAAATCATATAGTTATGTTTTTTAAGGGGCGCTTAAAAAGGCGAATTTCCTAATGAATTTGGGGGCCGCGGCAATGGCACGGGGGTTGCAGTTTTATATTTATGTAAAACCGGTTGGTAAAAATTTAAGGAGGTGTTCTCTATGAAGGTCTTTAAAGCTTTCGCGCTGGCGCCTTTATTCGCGGGTCTTCTTGTAACCGGCGCAGTGGCGGGTGGTTACGGCGCAAGGGGCGGCGGGATGATGCCTCAGCAGCAGCAAATGCAGGAGCGGCAGGGTATGCCCGGCGCGATCCCCGGTCAGGCGCTCTATTTTTCGGGAAGCCTTACCTCTTTTGACCCTATAAGGCAGGAGATCCTTATAAGGACAGAGGTGCCTGGGCTTCTCGGCCCGCAGGCAAGGGAAGTCCCATTCAGGGTAGATCAGGACACGACAATGACGATCTGCTTCAGGTCGATCAACCTGTGCGACAGCAGGACCACCGGGCCCGAGGGGGTCCAGATGCTCAATAACCTCGAGGGCTTCACAAGCCTCGCTTCTGTAAAGAAGAATGTCGTGGTGGTAGGCGACCCTGAAAGCAACAGGGTCGTGCATGTCCAGATAGAGTATGAGATCTAAACCGGTTAGGCTCTGAGGGGGCGGCCCTGAAAGGCTGCCCTCCAAGGAACTGAAAGGCCCCCCTTTGGAAAATTGAAGGGGGGCCTTTCAGTATTTAAATACCCCCCCTTTTTTATAAGGGGGGGTAAGGGGGATTATTATTTTTATTTTTAGCAGGTTATGCGGAGAAACTATTTTAGCCTGTCATTCTGAGCGTAGCGAAGAATCTCGGAGCTAATAAAATTAACAAGTTACGAGATTCTTCGTCGCCTGCGGCTCCTCAGAATGACAACTTTGGGGACTTTTTCCGCAACCTGATAGATTTATTCGGGGAACGGAGGCAGGAGGGTAATAGGATTCACCCTCCCCTATGTCCCCTCCCATCGTCGGCAAGGGAGTGGATATTTTAAAATTGATTCCTGAGGTTACATCTTCGCCATCTTATCCTTTTTGGCCTTATTTCTTTTTCTTCTGGGATTTTATCACTGACTGGGCCGCGGCAAGCCTTGCTATCGGGACCCTGAAAGGGGAGCACGACACATAATCAAATTTGTTCTTATGGCAGAACTCAACCGATGACGGATCCCCGCCGTGCTCGCCGCAGATCCCTATCTTCAGGTCTTTTTTTACCTTCCGGCCCTTCTCTACGGCCATCTTTATAAGCAGCCCGACCCCTTCCTGATCGAGAGACTGGAAAGGGTCGCTCTTCAGGATCCCCGCCTTTTTCTCGTCAACATAGTCAGGCAGGAACCTGCCGGCGTCGTCCCTCGACATGCCGAGGGTCATCTGCGTCAAATCGTTCGTGCCGAATGAGAAAAAATCGGCCACCTTCGCTATCTGGTCCGCCAGAAGCGCGGCCCTCGGCACCTCTATCATCGTGCCTATGAGGTATTTTACCTCCACACCCTGCTCATCTATCACTTTTTGCGCTACCTTGCGGGTCCTGTTCGCGAGTATCAACAGCTCCTTCGCGTCTATTATGAGCGGGAGCATTATCTCCGGGAAGACCTTCACGTTCTTTTTCTTGCTCTCGCAGGCCGCCTCCATTATCGCCCGTACCTGCATATCGAGTATCTCGGGTTATGAGATGCAAAGTCGGCTCCCTCTGTGGCCGAGCATCGGGTTTGCCTCGTGGAGCCTGTCTATCCTCCTTTTTACCTGATGGAAGGGGAGGTTCAGCTTCTGGGCGAGCTGCTTCTGCTCTTCCTCCGTATGGGGCACGAACTCGTGGAGCGGCGGGTCTATGAGCCTGATGGTCACGGGTTTTCCGTCCATCGCCCTGAATATGCCGATAAAGTCCTTCTTCTGGAAGGGCAGGAGCTCGTCGAGGGATTTTTTCCTCGTATCCTCGTCCTCTGCTATTATCATCCGTTGTATGGCGATTCTCCGCACATCGGTATCAAAGAACATGTGCTCTGTCCTGCAAAGCCCTATGCCCTCAGCCCCGAGCTTAATGGCGTTCTCGGCGTCATAGGGGGTATCGACATTCGTCCTGACCCTTAAAACGCGCTCTTCATCAGCCCACTTCATTAAAGCGTTATACGCATCAGGGAACTCAGGCTTTATGAGGTTGAGGGATTTCTTGAAGACCTCTCCGGTAGAGCCGTTTATCGTTATCTCGTCGCCTTCCCTTATTACGGTATTGCCAACCGACACGGTCTTTGCGTCATAGTCGATCGATAAATCCTCGCAGCCGACTATGCAGCATTTGCCCCAGCCCCTTGCCACGACCGCCGCGTGCGAGGTCTTTCCGCCAGTTGCCGTAAGGATCCCCCTTGCGGCGTGCATGCCTCCGACGTCCTCGGGGCTCGTCTCTTTTCTTACGAGGATGACCTTCTTGCCCTGAGCCGTCCATTCCTCGGCGTCTTTGGCTGAAAATACAACTTGGCCCGAGGCCGCTCCCGGCACAGCGTCTATGCCCGTTGCAAAGAGGTTGGATTTAAGCTCATCGGCGGGTATCTTGGGGTCTATTATGGGGTAGAAGAGGCCTTCCATATCCTTGTCGGTGATCCTCAAGAGCGCGTCCCTTTTGGTTATAAGCCTCTCTTTCACCATGTCAACGGCGATCCTGAAGGCCGCCATCGGAGAGCGCTTTCCTGTCCTGCACTGGAGTATGTAGAGCTTTCCGTCCTCTATCGTGAACTCTATATCCTGCATCTCCTTGTAGTGCCTCTCAAGCCGTGCCCTCACCTGAGTAAGCTGCTTATATGCCTTTGGCATTATGCGCTCAAGGTCTATAAGGTGCATGGGCGTGCGTATCCCGGCCACAACATCCTCGCCCTGCGCGTTCATAAGGAGATCGCCGTAAAAGATATTCTCCCCTGAATTCGGGTCGCGCGTGAAGCAGACGCCCGTGCCTGAATTATCGCCCATGTTCCCGAAGACCATCTGTACTATACTGACCGCTGTCCCCAAAAGCCCTGTTATCTTCTCCACCCTCCTGTATGTCACGGCCTTCTCAGCCATCCACGAGCCTATGACGGCGCCGATAGAGCCCCAGAGCTGCTCTTTCGGGTCCTGCGGGAAGTCCTTCCCGGTATGCTCCTTATAGACGTTCTTGAGCCTCGGGATGAGCTCTTCGAGCTCCTGCTCGTTCACGTCCGTGTCGAGCACGGCGCCCTTTCTCTTATCGAGCCTTACCCGCGTCCTTCGCTCCTTTATGTCGTCGAACTCTTCGTCGAACTTTTTCCTCTGCACTCCCATGGCCGTTGAGCCGTACATCACGATAAAGCGCCTGTATGCGTCGAGCGCGAACCGCCTGTTACCGGTCTTTTTAGCGAGCCCCTCGACAGACCTGTCGTTTAGCCCGAGGTTGAGTATGGTCTCCATCATCCCGGGCATGGAGCGCGCCGCGCCGGAGCGGACGGAGACGAGGAGCGGGTCTTCGGGGTCGCCGAGCCTTTTGCCGGTGAGCTTTTCCAGCCGTGCTATATTCTTCCCGACCTCTTTATCGAAGTTGGGGGGGTATTTTTTATTATTCTTATAATAAAAATCGCAGACCTCGGTGGTAATGGTAAAGCCGGCAGGCACCGGGAGCCCTATATTTGTCATCTCGGCTAGTCCCGCGCCCTTGCCTCCGAGGAGGTCTTTCATCACCCCTTTTCCTTCGGCCTTCCCCTCGCCGAAGAAGTAAACTAACTTTCTGGCCATATATGTTCCTCCAAAAAAAATAATGTGGCTTAAGGGTTTGTTTTAAAAGAGAAAAACGGGTCCCGGGCAGGTTTTTTTCAATCCGACGGACCCTTAGAAATAGAAGATTAACAAAATCTGAAGGGAAAGTCCAATACCTAATAAACGGGCGGGGCAGGCCCGCTTTATGCTCTTGACGCGACTCAAAAACTTTCATATTATAAAATATTGTGCACCTTGAGACAATCCGGGACCCTTTTAGGGCAGCCGCTTTTTTAATGAACCTCCCCGCAGCAAGCTGC
>JAUSLB010000179.1 GCA_030646655.1 Deltaproteobacteria bacterium
GAAATAGGGGAGCGAGGAATGAGGCGTAGTTAGCCACTACGCCGCAGTGACGAGCTTTGATGCCAACGAAGCAGATGGACTTTTTCAGCAGCCTGCTAAATTCCCCTAAAGTTCTCCACCGGACCTGCCGAAATGTATAGAAGGAGGTTTTTATGCTCTCATCTTTAGGTTCATCCGCCTCAGGCATACGGGCGGCTTTTAAGATGCTCGATACCTCCGCCCACAATACGGCGAATATAAATACAAACGGCTTTAAAAAACATACGGTAGTTTTAAGCGAGGCCCAAGGCGGCGGGGTTGCTGCGAAGGTAAATAAGACAACTTCCGCAGGCCCGCTCTATCTCGATACCTACGGGAATGTCTTCGAGGCCTCGAACGCCGATTACGGGGAGGAGGCCGTGAACCAGATGATCGCGAGGCATACGCTATCGGCTAATATCGCCGTATTCAAGACTGTTGATGAGATGCAGAAGACCCTCGTTGACCTTTTCGCGTAACCTTCTTTTTTAAACCCTCCTAAGCCTTGCCGCGAAAAAGCCGTCCATGCCGTGCCTGTGCGGGAATGTCCTTAAAAAACCCTTGCCGTCAACAAGCCCGCCGCACGAAGACAAGAGGAAGGGTTTGGCGTCTTCCAACACGAAGTCCCTATGGGCCTCAAGGAACCATTTTATATTATCGTCCGTCTCCTCGGGCTCGAATGTGCATGCCGAATAGACCATGCGCCCGCCCTTTTTAAGATATCCGGCTAAATTATCCAATATCCTTTTCTGCCTCTCTGAAAGCTCCTTTATCTCCCCTTCTTTCCTCCTTAGCTTTATATCAGGCGTCCTCCTTATGACCCCGAGCCCGGAGCAGGGGGCGTCGCAGAGTATGGCGTCGTAGACCTGAGGGAGGCCTTTCGGGAGCGGCTTTTCCGCGTCAGCCTGAGCCGTCTTTATCATCCCCGCCCCAAGCCTCTTCGCCGACTCTTCCACTGCCTTAAGCCTTGCGCTGTTTAAATCAAGGGCGTAAATGGCCCCGGCATTCCGCATAAGCTGGGCCATGTGCGTAGTTTTGCCTCCCGGCGCGCTGCATGCGTCAAGGACGACTTCATTGGGGGCCAATGATAAGAGATAAGGGATTATCTGGGACGCCTGGTCCTGTATGTAATACCGGGGGTCTTTTGCCTCGACCCTTCCCCCCGCGATAATTATCCCGTCTGGCGAATATGCGGCCTTGGACGCCTCTATCCCCTTGCCTCTAAATTCCTTGATGAGCTCATCCCTCGTGGTTGCTAGCGTATTCACCCTTACTGCCTTTGGCGGGATCTCCTGATTTGCCATGCATAGCTTTAAAGCCTCCTCTGCCCCATACCTTCCGGCCCATCTCTTAACAAGCCATTCGGGATGCGAATAGAGAACCGAGATATGCCTGACCGGGTCTTTATTCAGCTCAGGGAATCTTATAGAGCCCCTCTCGGCGTCTATCCTCCTTAAAACAGCGTTTACGAACCCAGCCTTTTTGGCCCCCCCGCCTTTTATAAGTTTGACTGATTCGTTTATGGCGGCGGACGGGGGTACCTTAGTAAGGAAAAGGAGCTGGTAGGCGCCTATCCTGAGCGCGTTCAGGATCCTTCTCTCAAGCTTTTTCGCCTTTATGGAGGAGAATGAGCCTATTGACCAGTCGAGCCTTATAGACCACCTTAAGACCCCGTACGTAAGCTCTGTCGCCAAAGAGGCGTCAAGCTCTCCCGCTCCTTTAAGCCCTGATTCAAGGAGTATGTCCGCGAACGCCCCTGCCTCTACCCTGTTAAGCACATCGAAGGCGATAGAACGCGGGTCTTTATGCTTGGCTTCATCCCCCATTGAGGCTGAGTTTAACAACAAGAAGGTTTTGTTTCAATACTTTTACAAATTTAGAAGAATTCTAAATTACTTTTAAATTCTTTATTTCATAAATGGCTAAAGACGGCATCGGGTACGGCCGATATGTAGCTTATAAATCCTAATCATATTTTATTACCTAACAGGAGGCAGGCGATGAGGTTTCCCGGATTCTTGCAGCGGATCAGCATCAAGACTTTCCTTATCGGCACCGTAAGCATACTTGTGCTTCTCCTTACGGCGCTGTCGGCGAACAATGTCTTAGACACTTACAGGCAAAGTAACGAGATAAAGAGGGTTGAGCTTGCGAACGGGCTTGCAGACCACATACTCGCGGCCTCGGGCTTCGAGGCAAAGGAGCGGGGCATAACCGCCATCGCGCTCTCCTCGGAAACGGCGGCGGACTCATCGGTCATCCAAAAATTGCAGGAAGTGAGGACAAAGGGCGACGAGGAATTGAAAGCGGCTGAAGACGCCGCCAAAACCCTTATCGCAGCGGACGGCTCGAACTCGCTCCTTAAAATCTCGCTCGACAGCGTCGTGCAGATAAAGTCCGAGCTTGAGGGGCTCAGGAAGACCGTTGACAGGGAACTAAGTAACGCCGGCGCAAAGAACCTCGCGGCCAGGGACTGGATAAAATTCATAACCTCGGTCATAGACACGGGCGCGGAATTGAGGCTTGCGGCGTTCTCTTCGAGCGCGAGCAAGAATACGCTTCAGGAAGCCTTGAGGATGAACCTTGAGCTTAAGCAGGCGGTATGGCTCGTAAGCGAGTACGCCGGAAGGGAAAGGGCGACTTTTGGCATCTTCGTAAGCTCAAGAAAGCCTTTGGACCCTGCGGCCGCTGAGAAGCTAAATACATTCAGGGCCGTAGTTGAAATCAACTTAAAGCCGATCTTGCGCCTTAAGGACGCGAACGGCACAGATTCAGCCGTGCTGAACAGCATCACGAAGATGGAAGAGGTCTTCCTCGGCAGGTTCAATGAGGTGCGCGCGTCGGTTTACAGCGCCGCTTCCACAGGAAATTACCCGATAACCGGCAAGGAATGGGTATCGAAAAGCACCGAGGGGATAGACTCCATCCTCGAGGTATCCACCGCTGTGGGCAGGATGGTCAATACAAAGGTAACCCCTGAGCTCGGCGCCTCAAAAAGGGCGATGGCGTTCTCGATAATAAGCCTCATTGTGATCCTCTTCCTC
>JAUSLB010000235.1 GCA_030646655.1 Deltaproteobacteria bacterium
AATGAGGCGTATTCCGTATATACGCCGCAATGACGAGCTTTGATGCCAACGCAGCAGATGGACTTTTTCAGCAGCCTGCTAATGGGCTGTATGGAGGGCGGCCTTGCGGATATTATCCAGCACCCCGTTTATGAAGGCGCCGGATTCCTCGCTCCCGTAGCGTTTTGCGAGCTCTACCGCCTCGTCTATTATGACCTTGTAGGGGACATCCCCGCAATACTCAAGCTCATAGACGGCTATCCTTAAGATGTTCCTGTCTACTACCGCCATCCTCTCAAGCGTCCAGTTCTCGGAGCAGCCCTCTATTATGCCGTCTATGATCTTTTTCTTCTCAAGGACTCCGCGGGTAAGCGCCTCGCAGTACCGGCGCGCCTCCGTGCCGGGCGTTAACGCCTCCATGTCGGACTCGATAGATTCTCCGGCATTGGACTCGGCTATGTCCATCTTATAGAGTACCTGAAGCGCGGTCTCCCGCGCCTTTCTCCTTATGTTCATTTCAATTGCCTATTTCTTCCTTATTACCTTAAGGAGGTTCGCCATCTCAATCGCCGTAAGCGCGGCGTCCCTGCCCTTGTTGCCTGACTTCGTGCCGGCGCGCTCTATGGCCTGCTCCAGATTATCGGCTGTTATGACACCGAAGGAGATGGGTTTCTCGGCATCGAGCGATACCTTCGCTATGCCTTTTGCCGCCTCTCCCGCCACATAGTCGAAGTGCGGGGTCGAGCCCCGTATAATGCACCCCAGGCAGATTATCGCGTCGTAGCCGCCGGACTTTACGAGCGTCTTTGCCGCCACAGGCATCTCGAATGAGCCGGGGACCTTCACTACATCGATATCGTTGTCGGACGCCCCGCTCCTGATGAGGGTGTCGAGCGCTCCTTCCAAGAGCCTTCCGCTTATGAAATCGTTAAACCTGCTTACGACTATGGCAAATTTAAGCCCCTTTGCCGAAAGGTCGCCCTCTACAGTCCTCGGCATACAGCCTCCTTAAGAGAATTTTTCATTCAGGGATTTTTCAGCTTTTCTTATCAGGCGCCGCCTTGAATCCGTCAAGGTTCGTTATGATGTGCCCCATCTTCTCGCGCTTGACCATCAGGTACTTAAGGTTCTTGCTGTGCGGGGTGGACTCTATCGGGACCCTCTCCACCACCTCAAGCCCGTAGCCCTCGAGGCCTACGATCTTCTTGGGGTTGTTCGTTATGATGCGCATCTTCCTGACGCCGAGGTCAAGGAGTATCTGCGCGCCGATGCCGTAGTCCCTCAGATCCGCCTTGAACCCGAGCCTCTCGTTCGCCTCCACTGTGTCGAGCCCGCTGTCCTGCAGTCTGTACGCCTTCAGTTTATTCACGAGCCCGATGCCTCTGCCTTCCTGATGCATGTAGAGGAGTATGCCCTTGCCCTCCTTCTCTATCATCTTCATCGCGCCCTTGAGCTGCTCTCCGCAGTCGCACCGCTCGGAGCCGAATACATCGCCCGTAAGGCACTCGGAGTGGACCCTCACGAGCGTCGGCTCGTCAGGGCTTATCTCGCCCTTGACTAAGGCGAGGTGCTCGTTAAAATCTATGTCGTTCGTGTAGGCTATTGCCTTAAACTCCCCTCCGTACCTCGTCGGAACGGCGGCGTCCGCGGCCCTGTGGACGAGCAGGTCTTTTTTAAGCCTGTACTCGATTATATCGGCTATGGTCACGATCATGAGGTCATGCTCTTTTGAGAAGACCTCCAGATCCTGCATCCGCGCCATCGTGCCGTCTTCCTTCATTATCTCGCATATGATGCCCGCCGGCCTCAATCCCGCGAGCCTCGCAAGATCGATAGAGCCCTCGGTTTGGCCTGTCCTGACGAGCACCCCGCCCTTGCGGGCCCTCAGCGGGAATATGTGCCCCGGCCTTGCGAGCTCCTCAGGCCTTGCCCCGTCCTTTACGGCCGTAAGGATTGTAACAGCCCTGTCAGAGGCAGAGATGCCGGTCGTTACATCCTTCTTGGCGTCGATCGATACCGTAAACGCCGTCCTGAAGAGCGAGGTATTGTCAGATACCATCGGCTTCAGGTCAAGCTCGTCGGCCTTTTCCTCGGTAAGCGTAAGGCATATGAGGCCCCTGCCGTACCTCGCCATGAAGTTTATCGCCTCAGGGGTCGCCTTCTCCGCGGCCATGCAGAGGTCTCCCTCGTTCTCCCTGTCCTCATCGTCGACAAGGATGACGACCCTGCCTTCCCGTATCCTCTTTAGAGCCTCTTCTATCCTCTTTAACACCGCTACGGCCTCTTAATTCAATTACCCCGCCATAAATGGCGGGGATTGCCGGCAAGGTACTTGCCTTTTATATAGCCCTATTGAAAGGAGGTTCAGCCCTCCTTTAAAAACCCGTGCTCAGCGAGAAAACCTTCCGTTAAGCCCTTCCCTTCTTTGGCCGAGAAGAACTTCTCGACATACTTGCCTATTATATCCGTTTCTATGTTTACCCTCGCGCCTTCTTTTTTTGCCTTGAGGCTCGTGTTATTTAGCGTGTGCGGGATGATGGCCGCCTTTACCAAGTCCCCTTCGATATCCGCGACCGTCAGGCTTATGCCGTCTATCGCGATAGAGCCTTTCTTTACAACCTGCCTCATAAGGCCCTGAGGCATTGAAATATAAATCTCGGCGGAGCCGCCCTTTATTATCTTTTTCTTTAAGACCCCGACCCCGTCTATATGGCCTGTTACGAGATGCCCGCCAAGGGGCTTCGATAAGGTCAGCGGCCTCTCTAAGTTTACTGGGCTTCCTGACTTCAGTTCCCCGAGGGTCGTAAGACGAAGCGTCTCATCGGATAGATCAGCCGTAAAAGAGCCAAATTCCTTGGCTGTAACCGTAAGGCAGACGCCTTCGATAGAGATGCTGTCGCCTAAATTGACCTCATCGAGGTTAAGGCGCGCCTCAATACCTATTCTACCAAAAGCGCCCATTTTTTCAATAAATTTTACCGCGCCAACACCCTCTATAATGCCAGTGAACATCTCTTTACCCGCTATTTTAAATACCCTTCAACGAGAATATCCCTGCCCGCTTTTGTCGTTTTGATCTCCTTAAGCGCCGGGGCGTCCTTTAAGCGCCCTATATTAAGCCCGCCGACCGACGGGAGAGAATCGCCGCC
>JAUSLB010000192.1 GCA_030646655.1 Deltaproteobacteria bacterium
TTAATCCCTCTTCCAAAGATTGAAGATCCCCAATAGCAAGCTGTGGGGAGCGCTCGCTCAAACATCATCAAAAATAACCCCTGTCTGATTTATCCCTTTCTCTCCGCAGCCTGCGTGCTCAGCTCCTTCTGGAACTGATGGACCGCCTTATTATGCTCCTTAAGGCTCTTTGAGAAATAGTGCGTCCCGTCGTTCTTTGAGACGAAATATAAGTATTCCTCGTTTGCCGGATTGAGCGCCGCCCTAATCGAGGCCTTGCCGGGGTTGGCGATGGGGCCGGGCGGAAGGCCGTAGACCGCATACGTATTGTAAGGGGTCTTTGCCTTGAGGTGCTTCCTTGTGAGGTTGCCGTCAAAACCGCTTATCCCGTATATTACCGTCGGGTCGCTCTGCAGCTTAATCCCCTTTTTTAATCTGTTGTAGATTACCGCTGAGATCAGCTCCCTCTCTTCAGGGGCGCCTGTCTCTTTCTCTATTATGGAGGCGAGCGTGACAACCTTTCTCATTGAAATGCCTTTTCTCTTAGCCGCCTCCTCGAACTCTGAAGCGTAAACCGCCTTGAACTTCTCTACCATCTTCCCTATTATCTCATCTGTTGCCAAGCCCTTCGTGAACTCGTATGTGTCGGGGAAAAGATAGCCCTCAAGCGTTGAGCCTTCGAGCCCGAGGGAGGCGACAAGCCTCGCATCAGTCGCCCTTGCGAGGAACTCCTTTTCATCCATAAGCCCTTTTTCACCGAGGATAGAGGCGACCTCTTTTATATTGAACCCCTCTGGGATTGTAACGAGGTGGCGCTTTACCCTCCCCTTTATAAGGACTTCCAGCACCTCCATCGGAGTCATCGCCGGGCTGAGCTCGTACTCGCCCGCCTTCACCTTCTTATACGCGCCGAGGAGGTTCGCCGCCAGGATGAGGCTCCCGGAGTCCCTTATCACCCCTGCCCTCTCAAGGCTTGCCGCAACGACCCTGAAGCTCGCGCCCCTCTGGATGTTTATGATTTTAATCCCTCCCTCGCGGGAGGCCGGCGTATAGAAGGTGATATAGATATGGATGCCTGCGACGATCGCGGCTATAAGGATAACGAGGAGGGCTATTTCGGCACGCTTACGCATCAGATGTTTTATGGGATTCGCCGGAATTTAAAAAAATCTGGAAAAAAGCCCCGGAGGCGGGGCAAATTATTCAGGAATTTGCGTGGTGATTTTTACGGCTGTCAAGGAAACCCTGCAGAATGTAAGAGGCGGCCATCTTGTCGACTACTTCCTTTCTCCTGCTCCTGCTTAGATCCCCTTCGATTAAAACCCTTGTCACAGCCACTGTAGATAGCCTCTCATCCCAAGTGGAAACGGGCAAACGGGTCCTCTCCTTAAGGAGCTCCACGAACTTTAAGACAGCTTTCGAGCGCGGCCCCTCGGTGCCGTCCATATTTATAGGCATGCCTACCACAAAACCTTCGATAGCGTAGTCTTCAGCCATCTTAAGGAGCGCTTCTAAATCCTTCTTTATCGAGACCCTCTTTAAGGTAGAAACAGGCTGGGCAATAAGCCCCCCCTCGTCGCTTATGGCGACGCCTATTGTCTTTGTGCCTAAGTCCAAACCCATTACTCTCATATAAAAAATATAACCTTTTAAGCCCGTTTATTCAAGGTATTTCTTGACTTTATAGGGGCGCTCCTATATCATTCTATCTTGAAATCCCGAAATTTTCAGGGCGGTTAACTCAGCGGCAGAGTGCCACCTTCACACGGTGGAAGTCACAGGTTCAAACCCTGTACCGCCCACCATTTTTTATGGTCCCGCCTCCCCGTAGATGCCCTGCCGGTCCCCGGCTTAGAAAAACTCCTAAATAATAATTTAAAATGCCTATTGACAGTGCTTTTCAAAAGGTTTATAATTTGTTAAAATATCAATAATAAAGATAGCTTGCTTAACACTGGGTGAGGAAGGACACTCGGCAATCTCTAATCTGCGAACCCTCGTAAGAAGTTGACAACCGCATTTTTGGAATGCCCCTTGAAAGTCTTCTTTGCTCCCCTTACATGCTAAGCGTGATTTCGAAGTTATCCGTTTCAAAAACTCCGTAGCGTCTGAGATCAACATTTAGAATAAAAAGGAGAAGTTAAAATGGGTGTAAGCTATTCAGAAATAATTGAAAGGATGAGGTGGGCCGGCAAATTAAAGAACGATTCGGCCGTTGCGAGGGTTCTGGGAGTCACTCCTCAGGCCCTTTCGAATTATAAGAAAAGAGGGGAGATGCCTACCGACTTAGTGCTCAGGTTCGCCAATATCTACGGCCTTTCGGTCGACTGGCTTATTTCCGGCGAGGGAGAGATGTCAAGGGGCGGCAGGGGCGGAGAGTTCGGCAAACCCTACGCGATGGCCGCTGAGGAGACGCAGGCGTACGGAAGGGACTTAAAAGAGTTCGGCAGGATGCCCGATGTCGCGGCATTGAGCGCCGATGAGATCATCTATGTGGGAAAGCTCCTTAAGATACTTCGCGGCCCCAACAAGAGCACGGCGTCCGCCATAAAATACAGCGTTGACGCGTTCCTTAAGGTCTCTGAACAGCCGGTAGCGGAGCCTGAAAAAGAACCGAAGAACTAAAAAATCATAGCCTGCCGGAATGAACGGAATAAAGCTGCATTTTTCGAATAGATGCAGCTTTATTATTTTTATGAAATTTAAAATCGATTTACATGATTCAGGAAAGATGCTAATTTAACCCCTGCGCCTTCTAAGGCGGAGGAATCCTTCAACATCCCGAAGAGTATGCCTGCGTTAGCCGAAAAAACCCTCACGATACGCCCCTGCCGCCTCTGCGAAGTCAGGAAATCGGCCGCATTAAAGGACTTAAAGAAGTTTATCTCCGCCCCCCTCGACATCTCGCTCTCGCACATAGCCTACTCGCTTGACAGAGGGGCAAGCTATTACTCGATATACAAAAAAGATTAGGCCTAAACCCGCCCGGGCGCTGAATATAGCCTGTTGACCAAACCCTTTCTGTGTGTTAATTTCAGTTTTTATGCCGATGAACTTCTCCTACACCCTTAAAGGGGGCTGGCTGAGCGCTGAAAAGGGCTTCTGTAGCGAGCTTAACGGGCTTCTCCCTCACCAGAAGCTCCTCCTCCTTTCGGACGGCTCCCTTACGCTTGAACTCGAGCTCCTCTGGAGGTCGATCGTAGAGGTCGAGGTGAAGTTCAAAGGCACTACGACCCTTTCCAAAGAGGCGGCGGACTATCTTGAAGAGGCCCCTGACAAGGAGGCGATGGAGAGGGAGGTCTGGCTTACTATCGAGGGCAAAAGGCTCGTTTACGCCCATTCGATAATCCCGCTCCACTGCATAGAAAGCGGCCTTAAAGAGGCGCTTGAGGCCCATAGCAACGAGCCGCTCGGGAGGGTCCTTAACACGAGGAAGGTCTTTTTCTCGAAGAAAAAGCTCGAGGTCGGGGTCGTCATCTGCCATAGCGCGTCTTTAGACCTCGGGATAGACGAGGACTCCCCCCTTATCGCGAGGAGGTACATGCTGTATAACAGCGAGGGGCCGGGAAAATGGATAATAAAGGCGGCTGTGACAGAGGTCTTCAGCCCAGAGATAATCTCGAGCAGGTATTTTAAACAGAGATGAGCACGGCTATAAATATGTCAGGGGCGCTTACCATAAAAAAGCTCGAGGCGGTCTCCGACCTCATAAGGCTGCCGAAACAGCATGGCACTCTCCTTGTGCTGTGGCCTGCCTTATGGTCGCTCTTTATGGCGTCAGACGGGAGGCCGTCATTAAAGCACCTCGTCATATTCGTCCTCGGCACTTTCCTTATGAGGAGCGCGGGCTGCGCGATAAACGACATAGCTGACAGGAGGTTCGACGGGTTCGTCGACAGGACAAAGACGCGGCCTATCGCGAGCGGGAGATTGAATGTAAAAGAGGCGCTCTTCGTATTCATTGCGCTGTCGCTCCTCGCCTTTATCTTGGTCCTTTTTTTAAACCCGCTTACGATACTCCTTTCAGTTGCCGGGATAATCCTTGCGAGCCTTTATCCTTTCGTAAAGAGGTTCAGCCACTTCCCGCAGACCGTGCTCGGCATGGCGTTCGGCTGGGGCGCAATAATGGCTTGGTCAGCGGTAAAGGGAACGGTCGAGCTTATCCCGGCGCTCATATTCCTATCGAACATATGCTGGTCAATGGCTTATGATACGATCTACGCGTTGATGGATAAGGAGGACGATGTAAAGATAGGCGTAAAATCAACGGCCCTGTTCTTCGGCGATAATGTATATGCCGCCTTGAGGCTTTTATATTTAGGGTTTGCGGCCCTCCTTATTCTCGCGGGATATTTTAAAGGGCTCGGCCCGATTTATTTTGCCGGGGTCATTATAGGGCTATTCGCATTTTTAAAGGTCGTCTCAGCGGTCAAAAAAGACCCCACGAGGGAGACCGCCTTTAAAGGCTTTACTATGAACGCGATACTCGGCGGCCTTGTGCTCCTCTTCATAATCCTCGATATGAACCTTTAAGGAAGATAATGGCATATAACGATCTCAGAGACTTCCTCGACACGCTCGAAGGTAAAGGGCTTCTAAAAAGGGTTAAGACGGAGGTCGACCCTGTTCTTGAGGTAGCCGCGATACAGGATAGATTGGTCAGGAATAACGGCCCTGCGGTTTTGTTCGAGAAGGTAAAGGGCTACAGGATCCCGATAGTAGGAAACCTCTTCGGCACGCGCGAGAGGGTAGCCCTCGGTCTGGGCGTTGAGGAAGACGAGCTTAAGAAGATAGGCGAATTCATAGCTCTGCTTCAGAGGCCCGAGCCGCCCGAAGGGTTGTGGGACGCCGTTAAGAAGATCCCTTTTTTCGGCAAGATATTAACCCTCGGCCCTAAGACAGTCAGGAGCGGCCCCTGTCAGGAGGTCGTCAATACCGACAACGCGGACCTCTCGACCGTCCCCATAATAAAATGCTGGCCAAAGGACGCGGCCCCTCTTATCACATGGCCCCTTGTAATAACACAGAGCCCCAAAGGCGGCCCTTACAATGTCGGGGTCTACAGGATGCAGTACCTCGACAGAAAGCGCGCCATAATGAGGTGGCTTAAGCACAGGGGCGGGGCAAAGCACTTAAGGGAGTGGGACTCTGCTGGAAAGACCATGCCCGTAGCTGTCGCCATCGGCTGCGAGCCTGCTACGATTATAGCGGGCGTAACGCCTGTTCCAGAAGATGTTGGCGAGTTCCACTTCGCGGGCATACTGCGTAAAAAGGCTATAGAGCTCGTTGAGTGCAAGACGATCCCCTTGAAAGTCCCTGCCACAGCCGAGATTGTATTAGAGGGCGAGATAAGGCACGGGGAGCTTGAGCTGGAAGGGCCTTTCGGCGACCACACCGGCTATTATAATTCCGCTGAGCCATTTCCTGTATTCCATCTAAAGGCTATTACCCACAGGAAAGACCCGCTATACCTGACTACCATTACAGGCAGGCCTCCGAAGGAGGACGCGATAATCGGCACCGTGCTAAATAACATCTATCTCCCCTCCTTAAAATTGCAGTTCCCGGAGGTCGTTGACTTCAGCCTTCCGATGGAGGCGGTATCATACAGGATAGCTGTTGTATCGATAAAAAAGGAATACCCCGGCCACGCAAGAAGGCTCATGATGGGCATCTGGGGGGTCTTAAAGCAGTTCATGTATGTCAAATACATAATAGTCGTTGACGACGATATAGATGCCCACAACTGGGCTGATGTCATCTGGGCAGTTTCCACGCGGGTTGACCCGAAGAGGGATACGTTAATAATCGAGGACACGCCCATTGATTATCTGGACTTCTCCTCTCCAAAAGACAACCTCGGGTCCAAGATGGGTATTGACGCCACCAACAAATACCCGCCTGAGGTCACGCGCAAATGGGGGGAGAAGATGGAGATGGAAAAGGCCGTCATCGAGCTCGTTGACAGGAAGTGGAAGGACTACGGGATCGAGTGATTTTTCCCTCCCCCGCAAGGGGAGAGGGAGAAACTTTTCTAACAGGATGCTGAAAAAGTCCCTAAAGTTGTCATTCTGAGGAGCCGAAGGCGACGAAGAATCTCGTAGCTTGTTGATTTCATTAGCTCCGAGATTCTTCGCTACGCTCAGAATGACAGGCTAAAATAATTTTTCAGCAACCTGCTAATTAAGAATCACAGGATAGAGTAACCCTACGATAGCTCTAACTCTCTCGATATCTCCCCTCCTTGACGGGAGGGGATTAAGGGGAGGGTGAAATAGAAAAAATGCCTACTGAATCGGAAAAATTCGAGAAATACGGCTCTGAGTGGTGGAACCCCGCGGGCAAGCTATTCTCGCTCCATAGGATCAACCCCTTGAGGTTCGAATACTTCTCAAGCAGATGCGGGGAGCTTTCAGGCAAGCGGGTCCTTGATATAGGTTGTGGCGGGGGCCTTTTGGCAGAGAGGTTCGCGGCCTCCAGCGCGATCGTGACAGGTATTGACCTATCGCCTGTAGCCATAGACGCGGCTAAGAGCCACGCAAAGGGATCAGGCCTCGAAATAGATTACAGGCTCGCCTCCCCGACACAACTCGCCTCGCAAAAGCCTGAGCTTTTTGATGTAATAATCTGCGCTGAGGTATTGGAGCATGTTGACGACCTGAACGGTTTTTTAAGGGATTCGCTTTCCATGCTAAAAGAGGGCGGGCTCTTTTTCTTCGGCACCATAAATAAGACATTCAAGGCGCGCTTTTTCGCCCTCTTTGTCGCTGAAGACATCCTCGGCATGGTCCCGAAAGGCACGCACGACTATAACAGGTTCGTAAGGCCGTCCGTATTGAAAGAGATATTGGAGAGGAACGGGGTCTTTATAGAGGAGCTTAAGGGCATGACCTACGACCCGTTAAAGCTTGAGTTCAAGATATCGAACGACACATCGGTAAACTATCTGGGCTACGCGAGGAAGAGGTAGTATTTTTAAAATATGGAGGACGCCTTGTCCGAAGCCTTTACCTCCCACTCTCCTCCA
>JAUSLB010000193.1 GCA_030646655.1 Deltaproteobacteria bacterium
TCAGCGACATAGGCATATGGGTAAATAACATAAATGCCGTGGGCCCTCCCGGGGGTGTCGTATCTGCCTGCCTCAACGGGGCTCGCCGGGTTTGTGATATCAATGATACGAAGCCCGATGTGCATGTTAGTTATGTATGCGTAATTCCCTAAAACAAAGACATTGTCAGTATCGTCGCCTGTCTCGTACCTTCCTGAAGGCACCGGGGCAGCCGGGCTCGGGAGCCTATATCTCTTCAATCCCCCCCAGTCATCGGCTATGTAAAGGACGTTGCCCGCTATAGTGACGCCCCGGGCGTATACGGCATACTGCGCGCTCCCTGCCTTCAAAGGCGCCTGCGGAAGGGATACGTCTATTATGCTCATCCCTCCGTTGGCGTCGGCCACATACGCATAAGGAAAAACGACCTGCACCCCCTCGGCGTTGCCTGCGGTATCGTAAAAGCCCTCCTCAAAAGGGCTTGCCGGATTGGCTATATTTATTACCCTTAAACCCGAGGCCCCGCCTGCGACATAAGCATACCCCCCGCTTACCTCAACGTCCTCTCCCGTGCCCGGGGTCTGGTAGCTTCCGGCTAAAAGGGGCGCCGCCGGGTTCGTAATATCGAGCACGACAAGCTTTCCGGACTGGAGCACTATGTAAGCGTAAGGGCCCGCGCAGGAAACGCCGAGGACGGTACCGCCCGCCGGCAGATAAGAGCCCACCTCTACAGGGCCGTACGGCCTTGTGATGTCAAGTACCCTCAAACCCTTGTTCCCGTAAGCGAGATAGAGGTAATTGCCTGAAATGGATATGTCGGACGCCTCTCCGCCGGACTTCAGTATAAACGAGCCTGCCTCAAAGGGGGCTGAAGGGTTTGTAACGTCTATGACCCTGAGGCCGGCCTTGCCGTCAGCGACATAAGCGAGGTTCTGCTGGATAAGGATATCCCTTACGACCCCCGGGGTGTAGATCCGGCCGAGGATCCTCGATGTCTGGTCGTCGCCTATAAGGAGTACCCCGCCGGCCCCGGCGTAGAGATGATTTGCAACGAGCCTGACAGCCAGCGCGGGCCCCATCATGGCGCGGGATGCGAGGGTTACGTTCTTGCCGTCCCCGGGGGCCGCGCCAGCGCCGCGGGCTATTGTCAAGAGCAGAAAAAGAACAAGCGCAAGCCGGCATGAAATATTTCGTCCTCTCATAGGTCTCCTCCTGACATGAAACCGCTTTTGTCCCGGCCGTCTTCCATGCCGAGCCTTTCCCTGAAAGAGCTTCTGTTCATTACGCACTCGCCGCAGCCCTCTTCCCTGGGCCTCTCAAAATTGGCCTGCATCCTCCTGATTACCGTTCCAAGGGGTTCGCTCCTGATGTTGCCGAAGGAATAGGGGACCGTGGGGCATGGGTACGCCTCCCCTTCGGCGTTTAAATAAAGCATACGCCTGCCCCCAACGCACTTTGCGTCCTCCCACGGGAACTCAAGCGCCACAAAAGGCGGGTCCACAAGGGCCCGCACCCTTTGCCTCTCTTCGAGGGTAAGGTTATTTTCGCTGCAGCGCATCCACTTGCCGGAAGCTATCGGGAAGAGTATCACCACCTTGAGCACGCCGAGTCTCCTGCCGAGGGCGATTACGTCCTTAAGGACCCTGCAGCCGTTCTCCTTGACGTCCTTTTTCGCGGCGTAGGTCCATATCGAACACCTTATGCCAGCCTCCTGAAGATAAGTTATCCCGGCGGTAGCCTTTTCAAAGCAGCCGGCATGCCCGCGAAGCCTGTTGTGCTCTTCCGCCACGGCGCTGTCTATCGATACGCAGCAGAAAGAAAGCCCGGCCTCCTTCAGCTCCCTCGCCCTTTCTCTCGTAACGAGTATCCCGTTGGTATATATGGTCGTAAGAAGGCCCATTGAGCTTGCGAGCCTTATGATCTCGGTTATATCCCCCCTCAAAAGCGGCTCCCCGCCGAGGAAGCATACATCGAGGAAGCCGAGCCGCTTGGCGTTCTTTATGACGCGCCTAAGCTCCTCCCCCGAAAGCTCTTCGGCGGGCCTGTTGAGCATCGAGCCCACGTAGCAGTGCACGCAGTTGCACTGGCACCTGTGTGTCACCCCTATCCACAGCTCCCTCGGAATGGCGCCTTTGACACGCGAGAGTATCTTTCGCCTTAAATAGAGCCATTTGGTCCTGTACGAAGTACCGTAAAGATACCTGTCAGCTCCAGAAAATCGCTTTTTCCGCTGTTCCATAGTCACCGCAAGAAGAAGATGGAGTGAGAATATTATGTCCGGTTCAAATATAGAGCCTTTTCGGATCAGGTACTCATTCCAATCGTCAGCCGCACATCATTGTCCAAACCATAATGCTCTTTCATATGCAAACAGGTCTATGCAGGCAAATCGGAACGGTCAGAGGTTATGCACCATGAACGATTTCACCAGCCCCATTAATTTTTCTTCCTCTATCTTCCCGTCCGGAAAAAGCTTTTCGAGCTCGGCCCTTGTCAGGAGGTTTACCCCGGCGACAGCCGATTTTACTTTCGCGTAGTTCCTGAAGCTCTTCCCCTTTATGATGACCGCGAGCGCCGCCCGGAGGCCGAGAGGCAAAAACTGGAAAAACGGAAGCCTTATATGCGGCTCCACGGGAAAATAGTAATTAGGCGTCTG
>JAUSLB010000203.1 GCA_030646655.1 Deltaproteobacteria bacterium
ATGCTGAAAAAGTCTCGAAGCAAGCTTCGGGGAATTGAACCCTCAGTGAGGGATTAAAAAAAGCACTTTTTTAAATTTTTGATTTATCGTATAATAAAAGTTTGCTTTATCTAAAGATATCCGGAGGGCATAGATGTCAAAAGCCAAAAAGGAAAAGAGGGCGGTATCCAAGGGTGTCGCCCACATCAAATCGACTTTCAATAACACCATCATAAGCATAACGGACCCGGCCGGAAACGTGATAGCCTGGTCGAGCTCGGGCGCTCAGGGCTTCAAGGGCTCAAGGAAGGGCACCCCATTCGCCGCGCAGGTTGCCGCGGAGACCGCCGCTAAGAAGGCGATGGACAGCGGGGTTAAGACCGTGGATGTCTACATAAACGGCCCCGGGGCCGGCAGGGAGGCGGCCTTAAGGTCTTTGCAGACCGCGGGCTTCAGCATCAGCCTTATAAGGGATGTAACGCCGCTCCCGCATAACGGGTGCAGGCCCCCTAAGAGGCGCAGGGTCTAAAGGCATAAGGCAGGGGTTTAAAGCGAGGCAAACGGCCTGAGGTCATCGGGCCTTAATATAATTTTTTTAAACGGGCTCCAAAAAAGGGAGGAGAAGTTGGCAAGGTATATCGATTCAGTATGCAAGATCTGCAGGCGCGAGGGCATGAAGCTCCACTTCAAGGCCGAGCGGTGCTACACCGACAAGTGTTCTTTCGAGAGGAGGAGCTACGCCCCCGGCCAGCACGGCCAGTCAAGGGGCAAGATCTCGGAGTACGCCATCCAGCTAAGGGAAAAGCAGAAGGTAAAGCGGGTCTATGGGCTCCTTGAGTCCCAGTTCAGGAGGACATTTGACGACGCTGACCGCGCCAAGGGCATCACGGGCGAGAACCTCATCTCTTTACTTGAGAGCAGGCTCGACAACGCGATCTACAGGATAGGGTTCGCAGGGTGCAGGAAAGAGGCGCGGATGATGGTTACGCACGGTTTTTTCCGCGTAAACGGCAGGAAGGTCGATATCCCTTCTTTCAGGATAAGCCGGAACGATCAGATAGATCTCGCCGAGAAGAGGAAGAAGGACCCGAAGGTGCTCGATAACCTTAAAAACGTCGAGAGGCGCGGTATCCCGGAGTGGCTCAGCCTCGATAAGAACGCCATGAAGGCGACCGTTGTGAGGCAGCCTCGGAGGGAGGATACGACCCTCCCGATGCACGAGCAGCTCATAGTCGAGCTCTACTCGAAATAATTTTTCAAGACCTGTCGCGGTTTTCAGATTATTCGCCGGCTCTGCACAATTCAGGTCTAATCGCATTTAATAATAAAGACGGGGGCACCATGCAAAAAAACTGGCGTGACCTTATTAAGCCGAAAAAGCTCGAGGTTGAGAAGGAGACACTTACGAACACCTACGGGAAGTTCGTAGCCGAACCCCTCGAGAGGGGCTTCGGGGTGACCATCGGCAACTCTTTAAGGAGGATACTCCTGTCCTCTCTTCAGGGCGCCGCGATAACCTCTGTTAAGATAGACGGGATTCTTCACGAGTTCTCATCGATCCCCGGCGTAAAAGAGGACGTATCGGACATAATACTCAATCTTAAGCAGGTAAGGCTCAAGATACACGGCGAAGGCCCGAGGACCTTAAGGATAAAGGGCGGCGGAGACGGCGTAATAAGGGCCGGGAACATAATATGCGACCAGTCGGTCGAGATCCTGAACCCCGATCATCCGATAGCGACGGTATCGAAAGACTCCAAGTTCGACTGCGAGCTTATAGCCAATACCGGCAAGGGCTATGTCCCTTCCGAGAGGAATAAGCTCCCCGAACAGCCGATAGGGACCATCCCGATAGACTCCGTGTTCCAGCCCGTCTCAAGGGTGAACTTCAACGTGACCCACGCGAGGGTCGGGCAGAGGACCGATTACGACAAGCTCGTCCTCGAGCTCTGGACGACCGGCGCTATTGACCCGCAGAGCGCGGTATCGATAGCGGCAAAGATAATAAAGGACCAGCTGAGCGTCTTTATAACCTTCGAGGAGAAGGAAGAGGAGTCGCACGCGGAGAGGGGCGAGGCAAAGCCTCAGTTCAACGAGAACCTTTTTAAGACCGTTGACGAGCTGGAGCTCTCGGTGCGCTCCGCCAATTGCCTTAAGAACGCCGACATAAAGTACATCGGCGAGATGGTCCAGAAAACAGAGCAGGAGATGCTCCGGACAAAGAACTTCGGAAGAAAATCCTTAAACGAGATAAAAGAGATACTTCACGGGATGGTGCTGGATTTCGGCATGAAGATAGAGGGCTTCCCTTCAAGGAAGGACCTTGATTCAATGCATACGGAGCACAAGGAGACCGCTTAAGGGGCGTAAACTATGAGGCATAACAGGGACGAGAAAAGGTTCGACAGGACCTACAGCCATTTAAAGAGCATGCTCTCGAACATGACGAACGACCTTGTCATGTGGGGGAGGATAAAGACTACTACCCCAAGGGCGAAGGTCCTAAGGAGGTTCGCCGAGAAGATGATCACGCTCGGCAAGGACGGCACCCTCCCGGCGAGAAGGCGCGCCATGGCCTTCATGAAGAGCAAAGAGGCCGTCACCAAGCTCTTCGCCGAGGTCGCGCCCCGTTTTAAGGAGCGTAACGGCGGCTATACGAGGATCCTAAAGATCGGCGAGAGGCCCGGGGACAACGCCTCCATGTCGATAATCGAGCTCGTAGAGGGCGCTGGGGAGAAGGCAGAGGCAAAGCCGAAGGCCGCGAGGAAGAAGGCCCCGGCAAAGGCCAAGGAGGCGAAGCCTGCCCCGAAGGCGGCAAAGGCCGGGAAGGCTGCCCCGAAGCCGAAGCCCACGAAGGCCGCGGCAAAGAAAGGGCCTAAAGAAGAGCCCAGGGAAGCCGCCCCGAAGAAGAGGACGAGGAAAGAGGCCCATGCCAAGGGTTGATGGAAGAGGCCGATATATAAGGGCAAGGGTTTTATTCCTTGCCCTTTTTTTTAGCCTGACGCTTCGGCGAAAAATGGGTCAATGAACCTCCCCGCAGCAAGCTGCGAGGTAT
>JAUSLB010000248.1 GCA_030646655.1 Deltaproteobacteria bacterium
TCGAGCAATTTGTAAGGATTGGACGGAGGCAGTCCGGCCAAATCGCGGCTGAAAAAGTCCAGGACGGACTTTTTCAGCATCCTGATAGAAGATTCCTCCCTGCTGGAGGGGATTTTAACGGCTTAATTATAGCCGATTTAATGGAAAGGCGTCCGGCCTGCCCCAATCTTTAAGGGCGGGCCTTTTGTGCGGAATGGCAAATAAAAAAGACGGACTTAAGCGGCAGTTGGACAGGCTCTACAGGACTTTCGACCTTGAGTTCCTGTCAACCGACCCGCTTGAGTTCGTGCATAAGTATAAGACACCTCAGGACAGGGAAATAGTGGGGCTCGTAAGCTCGTCTTTGGCATACGGGCGGGTGGATACGATCAAAAAGAGCGTTGGGAGGGTGCTGTCCGTAATGGGGAAAAGCCCCTACCGCTTTACGCTCTCGTTTGATCCCGAAAGGGACTGCCCCCTTTTCAAAGGCTTTGTCCACAGGTTCAACAGGGACAAGGACATCTGCTCCCTTATTTATTTTGCAAAGCAGATGATAGAGGAGAGCGGCTCGATAGGGAGATTCTTTTTAAAAGGCTACTCAGCGGAGCATAAGAACGTAAAAGAAGCCCTTACGAGCTTTTCTGAGCGCGCCCTTTCGCTCGATTCAAGCCCTGTTTACGGGAAAAAAGGCCTGCCGAAAGGCGCTGGCGTGAGGTTCTTCTTCCCTTCTCCTGCCGGCGGGAGCCCGTGCAAGAGGCTGAACCTGTATTTAAGGTGGATGGTAAGGAGGGGGGACAGGCTGGATTTCGGGATATGGGAAGAGGTTGACCCGGCAAAGCTCATAATCCCGTTGGACACCCACATAGCGAGGATATCGAAGCTCATAGGGTTGACGAAAAGGGCGTCCCCGGGCTGGAAGATGGCCGAGGAGATAACCGGGTCCCTTAAAAAGCTCGATCCATACGACCCCGTCAAATACGATTTCGCCCTTTGCAGGCTCGGGATACTCGACAAGTGCCCGAGGAAAAAGGACTTAAAAAAGTGCGAATGCTGTCTGATAAAAGAGCTCTGCGTCCTGTAAGCTTTTATTGAAGGCGGGCAGGCTTGCCGGGTTAAAATATCTTTGACAGAAATGCATAGATGGGGTAACATCTCCACATTAAATCCCTTTTTAATCGGGTGCCCGGCGCAGTCCCGCCCTTTTAAGGGCGCGATTCAGCCGAGCTATATAAAAGGCAATTACCTTGCCGGCACGCCTGGCCCGGGCGGTTCTCAAGCGTGCCTATTCGCAGAAAGAGCCGTTTTCTAAAAGCGCACGATTTGAGATTGTGCCGTGCGCAGAGCGCCCCCGCCATTTATGGCGGGGTAATTGGATCTGATTTTCTGCCGAGCCGGCCTGTTATCCGCGCCTTAAAAGCCCCGGCCTGAAATATATTATCAGGTTGCTTCAAGCCGCAACCTGATAGGCGATCACCATGATGGGGGATGGATTGCCTCTGGATGCTCGCCGGCTCACGAAGTGATAAGGCGAGCCATATAAATGTATTTTTCCTTACCAGCCACAATCCATTCCTGTCAATGGATTGTGCAATTGCGAGGCCGAAAAGTATCGAGCAATTTGTAAGGATTGGACGGAGGCTCTCCGGCCAAATCATGGCTGAAAAAATACAGGACGGACTTTTTCAGCATCCGGTTAGAAAAACGAGACGGAGTCCGCCCATGCACATTCAGGAGGTTTTTGACCTTATAAAGGACGACATCAGGATCATGGAAGATGGGTTCAAGAAGAACCTCAACTCCGATGTCTTCCTCGTCAGCAAGGTCGGGGAATATATATTAAAAAGCGGCGGAAAGAGGTTCAGGCCCATGACGCTCCTTCTGTCCGCGCGCCTGTGCGGCTACAGGGGCGACCGGCACATCCCGCTCGCCGGGGTTGTAGAGTTCATCCACACGGCAACGCTCCTCCACGACGATGTGGTAGATAACGCTAATTTAAGGAGGGGTAACGCCTCGGCGAATACCGTCTGGGGCGACGGGGCCTCCATACTCGTAGGCGACTACCTACTTTCAAAGGCCTTCTCTCTGGCGGTCCTCCACGGGGATATGAAGATACTTAAGATACTTTCCCATACAACGACCCGCATGGCGGAAGGCGAGGTATTGCAGCTCCTTAAGCACAGCGACGCGGACACTACCGAGAAGGAATACCTCGATGTCGTTACGAACAAGACCGCTGTCTTAATATCAGCGGCGGCCCAGACAGCCGGGATACTCGGGGAGGTGTCGCTTGAAAAAGAGGTCGCCCTCGCGAACTTCGGCATGGGCTTGGGCATCGCGTACCAGCTCATGGACGACTGCCTCGACTACATCTCTACCGATGAGAGCCTCGGGAAATCCGTTGGCAACGACTTGAGGGAAGGCAAAGTCACCATGCCCCTGATACAATCAAGCAAGAAGGCGACGGGTCCTGAGCGGCAGGTGATTAAAGAGGCGGTAGAGGCAGATGACCTCGATGACGGGAAATTAAAAGAGGTGATCGCCATCATCAATAAGTATAACGGGATAGAATACACCGTAAACAGGGCGCGCGCCTATATAGAAGAAGCCAAGAAGAACCTCGACATATTCGAGCCGAATATCGAGAGGGCGGGCCTTTTAGCCGTAGCGGACTTCGTCATAGACAGGACCTATTGACCTTTCCGAAATGACGATTATAGTATATCCATGGACAGGGTAGAAAAGGCGAAAAAAGTCCTCGATATACTCGAGAAGGAATTCCCGGACGCAAAGACCGCGCTCGAATTCTCCAACCCGTTGGAGCTCCTCATAGCCACCATCCTGTCCGCGCAGACCACCGATAAGCTCGTAAACAAAGTAACAAAGGAACTCTTTAAAAAATACAGGACGGCCGGGGACTACGCCAGCGCCGATTTGAAGGAGTTCGAGCCCGATATAAGCCCCGTAAATTTCTACAGGAACAAGGCCAAGAGCCTCAAGGGGTGCTGTAAAAAGATCGTGGAGGAGTTCGGGGGCAAGGTGCCGGAGACGATCGGGGAGCTTACGGAGCTGCCGGGCGTCGGGAGGAAGACAGCTAATATCGTCTTGGGCAACGCCTTCGGCAAGGACGCGCTCGCCGTCGATACCCACGTCAAGAGGGTCGCCCAGAGGCTGGGGCTTACCGGCTCCGAAGACCCGGATGAGATTGAAAAGGACTTATGTAAGATTATCCCCAAGAACAGATGGACAAAGACGACACACCTTTTTATCAGCCACGGAAGGAAGACCTGCAAGGCCCCAAACCCGCTCTGCGACGCCTGCCCCATCCAAGACTACAGCGTTTACTATAAGACCGTTTACAGGAAGAAAAAGCTGAAGGCTTAAGTACGCGCTCGTACATGTGATTAAAATCATGTGGATATAAGGATTTAAATAAAAAGGTAAGTACCTTTCATGGACGGTAAAAGGAATTCCCGGGTCCGTTCTGGTATAATCTGATCATGCGGGCGCTCGTATTCGAGGGGGAGCTTAAATACAGAAAGGATTACCCGATTCCATCGCCTTTTAATGATGAGGCGCTGATAAGGGTGGTCGCTGCCGGGGTCTGCGCTACAGACCTCGAGATCATAAAAGGCTACATGGGCTTTAAAGGGGTGCTCGGCCACGAATTCGTAGGCATAGTCGAGGAGTGCGGCGATAAAGGCCTAATAGGCAGGAGGGTAGTCGGCGAGATAAATATCCCCTGCGGGACATGTCAGTTCTGCGGAGACGGGCTCGGCAACCACTGCCCCCAGAGGGGCGTTCTGGGGATATCAAATAAAGACGGGGCTTTCGCGCAATACCTGACGCTGCCTGCCTCGAACCTACATTTACTGACGGACTTGATAACCGACGAGGAGGCGGTCTTCGTCGAGCCTACGGCCGCCGCCTTCGAGCTATTAGAGCAGGTGGACTTAAGTCCCTCAAAGTCCGTTTGCGTCCTCGGCGACGGGAGGCTTGGGATACTTGTGGCGCAGGCGCTGTCGCTGTCGCTTACCGGGTGCAGGCTTGTAGCGGCGGGAAGGCATAGGGACAAGCTGTCGATACTGTATAACAGGGGGATAAACGCGAGGATAGGGATTGAGGGGCTTGGCAGGGAGTTCGACCTCGTGGTTGACTGCACAGGCTCTGCCTCGGGGCTCTCCGACGCGTTAAAGGTTGTTAAGCCGAGGGGGACGGTAGTATTGAAGACGACGGTAGCCGAGAGGCACGCGTTTGACCTTAATCAGGCGGTAATAGACGAGGTTACTGTCGTTGGGTCGCGTTGTGGGCCTTTTAAGCCGGCGATACAGGCCCTTCAAGACAGGGCCATAGATGTAAGGCCGCTTGTGAGCAAGGTCTTTCCGCTTGAAGACGGGATAGAGGCGATCAGATACGCCTCGAAAAAGGGAGTGTTGAAAGTGATACTGAGGATAGGCGGTTGAGATGGATAAATTATTCCTCGATAAAAAGGGCGAGGTTGAGGAATACGAGGGGAGTAAAGACAGGCACAGGCGCGTGCGCTTCCCGGTATGCCTCGCCGTGAAATACGAAGGAGAGACAAGACAGGACTGCGCTGACTTTATCCTTAATATCAACAAGGGCGGGGTGTTTATAATGACGGAAAGGCCGCTTGAGGCAGGCTCGAATGTCAGACTTAAATTCTATCTCCCGCCGAATGAGGTCTTAAGCGAGTTCGAGGGGGTCGTGGCAGGGGTTAATACGGACGATCCGAAATACCCGAAAGGCATGCATGTGAAGTTCTCAAACTGCCGGGAAGAGGAGCTTAAAAGATTAGAGGAGTTCTTGGAGGAGAAGAGGCATCTGGTCGATGAGAGGGCGTGAAAGAGAAGAAACTTTATTTTTAAAATCAGATTGCTTCGCTTTGCTCGCAATGACTTATTCTGAGCGCGAGTTTCGGAATTTGCCGTGCGGGGAAACACCCTCCATCCCTATGGTCGTTACACCCTATGCCTTTATTATTCGAACAGGATGCTGAAAAAGTTCGTCCTGGACTTTTTCAGCCACGATTTGGCCGGAGAGCCTCCGTCCAATCCTTACAGATTGCTCGACTTTTCGGCCTCGCAATTGCACAATCCATTCAACAATTCCTGGATTGTGGCTGGCAAGGAAATCTTTCTTTGATATAGCTCGCCTTATCACTTCGTGAGCCGGCGAGCATCCAGAGGCAATCCTTCCCCCATCATGGTGATTGCCTATCAGGTTGCGGCTTGAAGCAACCTGCTAAATTAAAGAAAGTAGGGCAGAAAGAATCTGTTTTTCAAAAATGAGAAGGAGGGCGATTAAAAAGATCCTTCCTCAGCATATCCTCGGGAGCTGTTCGCCTGAGAGCATGTCGAGTATCCTTTTGTTCCCGATGGAGGTCTCAAGCAAGACCTTCCCCTTAGGCTCTTTTGTAACCTTACCGATTATCGCGGCGTCCTTGCCGAGGGGGTTTTTTCTCATAGAGGCGAGGATTTTTTGAGCAGAGCCTTCTTTAACGACAGCCACGAGCTTGCCTTCGTTAGCGAGATAAAGCGGGTCGAAGCCGAGTATCTCGCACGCGCCCCTGACCTCCTCCCTTACGGGGATAAGGCATTCCGATATCTCCATGCAGGTCCCTGAGGACAAGGCGAATTCGTTTAATACCGTTGCCAGCCCGCCTCGAGTGGGGTCGCGCATCGCTTTTACCCCGTCAGCCCCTCTTAGTATGTCCCTCGTGAGCGTGTGCAAGGCCGCGCAGTCGCTCTCAATAGGGACTTCAAGATCTATTCCCTGCCTGCGGGTCATGATGGCTATCCCGTGGTCGCCCATTGTGCCGGATACGATGATGACATCTCCGGGCCTGATAAGCTCAGGGGAGAGGCTGATAGAATCCGCGATTACGCCGATGCCGGTCGTTGTGATAAAGAGCTTGTCCCCTTTCCCGCGCTCTACGACCTTTGTGTCTCCCGTGACTATCTTAACGCCTGAGTCATTCGCCGTCTTAGCCATAGATGCTACGATCCTTTTAAGCTCCCCGATATCCATCCCCTCTTCTATTATGAAGGAGGCGCTCAAATAGACCGGCTCGGCCCCGCCCACGGCAAGGTCGTTTATCGTGCCGCAGACGGATAATTTACCTATGTCCCCGCCCGGGAAGAATATCGGGTTTACGACATAGGAATCGGTAGTGAAGGCGAGCCTTGGGGAGTCGAGGGTGAAGACCGCCTGATCGTTAAGAGGCGCGAGGAGCGGGTTTGAGAACGCAGGGGCGAAGATGTCCTCGATAAGCCTTCTTGTCAGGCTCCCGCCGCTTCCGTGGGAGAGGAGGATCTTTTTGTTATTTTCCGGCATCGGTTATCTTTTCCTTTTTAAATTTTTTTAAGCCGCCTTTCTGTATTTGAAGAACGCGGCGCATGTGCCCTCGGATGAGACCATGCAGGGGCCGACAGGCCCCTCAGGCGTGCACGCCTTTGCGAACAGAGGACAGTCTTCAGGGGTGATTATCCCCTTTAACACGCTCCCGCAGCGGCAGCCCTTTGGCTCGTCGTCTTCGCCTCCGGGGATGGAGAACCGCGCCTCGGCATCGAAGTCTTTATAAGCCCCGTTTATCTTTAAGCCGCTTCCGGGTATAAGGCCTATCCCTCTCCAGAGGCTGTCGGCAGGCTCGAAGACCTCGTTTATGATCCGCTGCGCCTCGATATTGCCGTCCCATGTGACGACTCTCTTATACTCGATCTCTATTTCGCACCTGTTCTCCTCGAACTGTTTTACAAGCATGTAGAGGCCCATTAAGGCGTCGAGCGGCTCGAACCCGGCCACAACGCAGGGCGAGCGGTATTCCGTTGAAAGGAACTTATACGCATTTG
>JAUSLB010000249.1 GCA_030646655.1 Deltaproteobacteria bacterium
ATAAAGTAAAAAATCTGCCCAAGGCGGACAGCAAGACCGAGCCCTCGAAAGACTCTCTTTCAAACGACGTGGTATCCGCTCTCGATAACCTCGGCTACAAGAGCTCTCAGGCCGAAGAGGCAGTGAAAAAGGCAAAGGAAAAGATTGGTTCGCCGTTTGAGTTTGAGGAATTGTTTAAAGAGGCCCTCAAGCTCCTTGCGAAAAAATAACATTGGACAGGTTTTAATGTATGGATGAGCGCGACATAGCGCCTTTAAAGCTGAAAGAGGACGAGGGCTTCGAGGCGACCCTCAGGCCCCGCCTTATAAAAGACTTTATAGGCCAGGACAAGCTCAAGGAGAACCTTAAGGTCTTTGTTGAGGCTGCAAAGGCCCGGAATGAAGCGCTCGACCATGTGCTTTTCTACGGCCCTCCGGGGCTCGGCAAGACCACGATGGCGAATATTATCGCAAATGAACTGGGCGCTCAGATCCGCTCCACCTCTGGCCCTGTGATTGAAAAGGCAGGCGACCTGGCGGCGATACTAACCAACCTTGAGGAAAAGGACGTCCTTTTCATAGACGAGATACACAGGCTCTCAAGCGTGATAGAGGAGATACTTTACCCCGCGATGGAGGACTACCATATCGATCTGATGATAGGGCAGGGGCCTTCGGCACGGTCGGTAAAGATCGAGATACCGAAGTTTACTTTGATAGGCGCCACCACGAGGGCGGGGCTCCTTACCTCGCCTCTGCGGGACAGGTTCGGGGTCATCCTGAGGTTCGATTTTTACAGGCCAGAGGAGATAACTATTATCATCGAGAGGTCTTCCTCGATACTCGATATAGAGATTACGCCTGACGGGGCAATTGAAATAGCGGGAAGGTCGAGGGGGACGCCGAGGGTTGCTAACCGCCTGCTGCGTAGAGTAAGGGACTTCGCGCAGGTAAAGGCAGGAGGGGTTATAACGAGGGATGTCGCGAATGAGGCCCTTGCCATGCTCGAGATAGACACGAAGGGCTTTGATAAGATGGACAGGCGCATACTCTTGACCATAATAGACAAGTTCGGAGGCGGGCCTGTGGGGGTCGAGTCATTGGCCTCGGCGCTCCACGAGGAGAAGGACGCGATAGAGGACTTATATGAACCGTATTTGATACAGGAAGGCTATCTTAACAGGACACCGAGGGGAAGGATAGCCACGGAGCTCGCCTACTGCCATGTGGGCAGGCCCTTCAGGCAGCAGGATTCAAAAACCCCTCAGGAGAAGCTCTTCTGAAAATCAGGCCTGACCTTCTCCTTTGATTGTTGCTTTTTAGGCGGGATGAGATAAGCTTTATTTATCAGGTTGCTTCAAGCCGCAACCTGATAGGCAATACATGGAAGGATTGCTAAATTGCGAGACCGAAAAGTCGAGCAATTTGTAAGGTTTGGACGGAGGCAGTCCGGCCAAATCGTGGCTGAAAAAGTCCAGGACGGACTTTTTCAGCATCCTGTTAAGATGCTTCGCAAGGTTGAGATATGAAAGGGGTTTTTGAGGCTGAAAACCTCGCAATAAACAGCGCCTCGCCGGAACCGGATCCGCAGAAAAGACCTGCCAGCATCCTCGTGCATGCGTGCTGCGGGCCCTGCTCGATAATCCCGCTTAAGACCCTTCTAAAAGGAGAGGCTCAAGTCTCGGGCTTTTTTTATAACCCCAATATCCACCCCTATTCAGAGTTTAAAAAAAGGCTCGAAGCCGTAAAGACGCTCGCCGGATACCTCTCGGTGGATGTCATCTGTAACGATGACTACAGGCCGTCGGGGTTTATAAATGGCATGAAAGCGTCCGTAAGCCCCGGTTTGAGATACCCTCAAAAGGGCGAGAGGTGCTCATACTGCTATCTGGTAAGGCTTGAGGAGACGGCCAAGGCAGCGAAGGCGAACGGGTTTGACGCGTTCTCGTCGTCTCTGCTTTACAGCAAATATCAGGACCATGAGGAGGTAAAAAGGCTCGGGGTTGACCTTGGGGAAAAATACGGCATAATCTTCTACTATGAGGACTTCAGGGCCTTCTGGCAGGAGGGGGTGGAGGAATCGAGGAATATGGGCCTCTACAGGCAGAAGTACTGCGGCTGCATCTATAGCAGGCTTGAGAGGCATTCGGAAAAAAACAAGGCAAGAAAAGCTGTTGCAGGCTGAATTTAAGGCCGCTCCCTAAGAAATCCCGTGCAGAAGATAGCCATTGAGATATTGAAAAACACGCCTGTCCCCGAGCAGGCCGTGGAGATAGTCGAAAGGAAGGGGACAGGGCATCCGGACTATATATGCGACGCCGTGATGGACAGGATCTCCGTGGCCTTAAGCAGGGAGTACAAAAAAAGGTTCGGGCAGGTGCTCCATCATAATATAGACAAGGGCCTGTTAGTGGCCGGGCAGGTAGAGAAGACCTTCGGAGGCGGCCGGGTAATAAAGCCGATGGAGTTTATAATAGGCGACAGGGCGACCTTCGTAGCTGGAAAAGAAAGGATACCTGTAGTTGAAATAGCGGAAAAAACAGTTAGGACTTGGCTTGGAGAAAACCTGCCGCGCTTGGACCCGAAAAAAGACGTAAAGATAAGGGTAGTCCTCCAGCCGGGGTCAGTCGAGCTATCGGACATATTCAGCAGGAAAGGCAAGATGAAAGGGGCGAACGACACCTCCGCGGCAGTCGGCTACGCCCCGATGACGCCCACGGAGAAGGCGGTATTCGAGACTGAGCGGTTCATAAATTCCCCTGCGTTTAAGATCGAGTTTCCAGAGGCGGGCGAGGATGTGAAGGTCATGGGCATAAGGAGAAATAAGGATCTTGATGTTACTGTCGCCTGCCCCCTGTCGGCAAGGCTCATTAAAAGCGAAAAAGACTACTTTAGAAGAAAAAAGGCGATAAAAGACTCTCTTTCGACCTTCCTCTCCAAATTCCCTTTCAATAATATAACGGTCAATTTCAATACCCTCGATATGAAAGGCCACGGCGTAAGCGGCGTTTATCTGACGCTCCTCGGCACATCCGCAGAGGACGCGGATTCCGGGCAGGTCGGCAGGGGCAACAGGGTGAACGGGGTAATCTCCTTAAACAGGCCTATGGGCACCGAGGCGGCGGCAGGCAAGAACCCCGTAAGCCATGTGGGCAAGATATATACTGTGCTGGCGTTCCAGATGGCTAACGAGCTTTATAAGAGGATACCGGGCATAAAAGAGGTCTATGTCTGGTTGTTGAGCCAGATAGGCTCTCCTATAAACGAGCCCAAGCAGGTCTATGTGAACATAATCCCCGGAAAGAGGATAGATGAGAAGGCGGTAAGGAAGAACGTATCGCTTATACTCGATGAGCTCCTCTCAGGCATAGCCGCCTTTACGGACGAGCTTTCGAGGGGGGAGCACCCGGTCTGCTGAATGGATGGGCCTTTAAGGCTTATTTATCATTAAGGAGGTAGCAATGCTCGTGAATAATTCGGTACGCGAGAAGAGGCTTAAAAAGACGCTCTTGGACAGGAAGCGGAAGATGTGGAACGATTTAAGGGACGAGCTCTTCCGTAAGCTCGGCAAGGAATATAATACCCAGTTCGACAACCCCCATGACATAGAGGAGCTTGCGATAATAGATATGCTCGAAGACACGGGCATAGCCGTCGTTGATATAAGGCGCGAGGAGCTTGAGCAGATGGACACGGCATTAAGGAAGCTCGATGACGGCACATACGGCGCCTGCGGTGATTGCGGAGAGGAGATAGAGGAAGAAAGGCTGAAGGTGATGCCGTTCGCCGAGTATTGCCTCAGGTGTCAGGCAGGGAAAGAGTTCAAAAAACCCACCTTATAGAATGGCCTATAAAGGATTTGTTTTAAAAATCCCCTCTGAAACCCTATACCCTTCCGTGATATAATGGAAAAATCCAGATAACCCTTTGATTTTAAATATATAACAGGGGTTAGTGTTTTTAGCAGGTTGCTTCAAGCCGCAACCTGATACGCAATCCATGGAAGGATTGCCAAATTGCGAGACCGAAAAGTCGAGCAATTTGTAAGGATTGGACGGATTCACTCCGGCCAAATCGTTGCTGAAAAAGTCCAGGACGGACTTTTTCAGCATCCCGTTAGTATGGGCATCCGTCCGGGCTACATAAGGCTCTACGAGACAGGCGAGCTTTTCCAGAGGATATCTTCCTTAAGGGAGACCCTTAACAACTGCTCTTTATGCCCGCGCAGGTGCGGGGCCGGCCGCCTGAACGGGGAGAGGGGCGTATGCAGGGCAGGCCGCCTGCCCTTTGTCTCAGCCGCGCACCCTCACTTCGGGGAAGAGCCTCCGCTCGCGGGGTTTGGCGGCAGCGGCACGATATTTTTGACCTACTGCAACTTAAGGTGCATATTCTGCCAGAACTATGATATAAGCCATACGGGCACGGGGAGGGAGACCTCCGTAGAGGAGCTCTCTTCCATGATGGTAAGCCTCCAGAGGCAGGGCTGCCATAACATAAACTTCGTTACCCCCACCCATCAGATAGCCGCCATTGTTGAGGCCCTTCCGGGGGCCATAGCCACGGGCCTCGAGGTCCCGCTGGTGTATAACTGCGGGGGTTACGAGGAGGCAGGGACGATAAAGCTCCTCGACGGCATATTCGATATCTATATGCCTGATATAAAGTACTCTGATAACAGGATAGCCCTTGAGCTATCCGGCGCCCCCGATTATTTTGACGCCGCAAAAGCGGCTGTCCTGGAGATGCACAGGCAGGTAGGCGACCTCGCAGTAGATAAGAACGGCATAGCCCGTAAAGGCTTGATTGTAAGGCATCTGGTATTACCCGGAGGGGCCTCGGGCACGAGGGAAGTGATGAGGTTCATAGCAAGGGAGGTCTCTCCCGATACTTATGTGAACATAATGGACCAGTACAGGCCTGCCTACAGGGCGTACGAGGATGAGAGGGTCTCCCGCCGTATTACCGTAAAGGAATTCGAAGAGGCGGTCGAGATAGCGAGGTATGAGGGGCTTAGGAGGGTTGAGGGGGCCTAAACCGTAAGAGCGGGAGCCTATGGATACAGAAAGACAGATCTCAGCCGGAGGGGTCGTCTTCAGGCGAAAGGATAGCGGAATAGAGGCCGCCCTCATCTCCATGAAAGGCGGCAAGGTATGGGCCCTTCCAAAGGGGCTCGCTGAAAAGGGCGAGAGCCTGGCCCGGACAGCCCACAGGGAGGTTAAGGAAGAGACCGGCTTAGATGGCAGGATAATCGATAAGATCGGGCATATAGAGTATTTCTTCTCCCTTAAAGAAGAGGAGGGGACAAAGAGGTATTTTAAGATAGTCTATTTTTTCCTTATGGAATACACGGGCGGCAGCGTCGAGGACCACGACTCGGAGGTCGATGAGTGCAGGTGGTTCCCGATAGAAGAGGCGGTAAAACTGATGAGGTATGAGGATGAGAAGGAGATACTGAAGAAGGCTAAAAAGATGGTAAAGAAGATGGAAAAAAGGCCGAAAGAAGGGTAAAAAGTTCGGCTTGTCATTTGGTTTATTTTGCGTTATTTTAATCCCTCATTGAGGGTTCAATTCC
>JAUSLB010000252.1 GCA_030646655.1 Deltaproteobacteria bacterium
AAAAGCCCAAAAAAAACCAGAACCCAAAGCCCCGGAAACTCCGGGGCTTTTTTTTGGCCAAAACCCTTCTTTTTCCAAGCCCTTATATTTTAAACCGCAAATTGCAAAATTATTCTAATCATGATAATATTTATTTTAGGGATTTTGCCCAGAAATTATATTATTATCGGCCTGAAAAGCGCCCGTAATCCGGGCGGCTTAAATATTGCGCTTTCGTGAAGACGCCGGGTATTAATTGGAAAAAAACGGGAAAGTAAAAAAGCAACTGACCCTTGAGGACAATAACCTCGCCGCCCGCATCTTCGGCGAGGGGGGCGAGAACCTCAAGAGGTTCGAGAAAAAGCTTGGAGTCGAGCTAAATACCAGAGGCAACCTCGTAACCATCTCCGGCGACCCTGAAAACGCCGAGCTTGCCGAGCGGCTTATAACCGGGCTTTACGGGCTTCTCGATAAGGGCTATCCTCTCTATCCCCACGACTTTGAATACGCGGTAAGGATGATCTCCGCCGATAAGGACGTCCGCCTTGCCGATGTCTTCATGGACACCGTTTACATCTCCTTCAGAAAAAAGATAATCGCCCCCAAGAGCATAGCCCAGAAAAGGTATGTAGACGCGATAAGGAATTACGATATCGTATTGGGGATAGGCCCTGCCGGGACTGGCAAGACTTATCTCGCGATGGCGATGGCGGTAGCCGCGCTTACGAGCAAAGAGGTCGACAGGATAATACTGACGAGGCCCGCTGTTGAAGCGGGGGAGAAGCTCGGGTTCCTCCCGGGGGATCTGGCCGCCAAGGTTGACCCTTACTTAAGGCCGCTTTACGACGCGCTCCACGACATGATGGACTACGAGAGGGCCGAGAAGCTCCTTGAGAGGGGCACGATAGAGGTCGCGCCGCTCGCGTTCATGAGGGGAAGGACTTTGAACGATTCCTTCGTTATACTCGATGAGGCTCAGAATACGACTATCGAGCAGATGAAGATGTTCCTGACACGGCTCGGCTTCGGCTCAAAGGCTGTCGTTACAGGCGACATAACGCAGATAGACCTGCCGCTCGCCAAGCCCTCCGGGCTTGTAGAGGCGCAGAAGATACTTCAGGATGTGGAGGGCATAGAGTTCGTCCTGTTCTCTGAGGCGGATGTGGTGCGCCATCCTCTCGTGCAGAAAGTGATAAAGGCCTTCGAGAAGATGGAATCGAAGAAGAGGGCCGTAGCCGGGGAAGAGGTCTGATTTGGGCGTTTCAGTCAGGGACGAGTCGGGTAAAAGGAAAGGCGCGAAAATAAAAAAGATGGCGGAGGCGGCTTTAAGGGTCCTGGGCTTAAAGGGCCGCGAGCTTAGCATCTTGCTTACTGACGATATAGGGATAAAAGAGCTTAACAGGCTTTACAGGAAGAAGGATAAGCCGACAGATGTATTGAGCTTCCCGATGGACGATGCCGAGGTGCTCGGGGATATAGTCATCTCAATTGAGAGGGCCTCCGCGCAGGCATTAGCATACAAGGTGAGCACGGAGGAGGAGACGGCGAGGCTCCTTTCGCACGGGTTATTGCACCTCATCGGCCACGACCATGTCAAGGGCGGCAGGCAGGCCAAAGAGATGAAGGCAGAGGAAGAGGCTCTTATGAGGGGGCTGAAGGAGGAGGGGCTGATTTAGGAGCAGTTTATGAGTTTAATTTGCCTCTTTCAAAGGATATAACTAAAAGATTACACGATCTAATCAATAATGCTGTCGTTATTAATGAAGAAGAGATGAGAGAAATTAAATAGAAGGAGGCGCGCAATGTCCTACAAAGTAAGCGTCGTTATCGAAAAAGACGAGCATGGCTACTTCGCCTATTGCCCGGAGCTTGAAGGCTGCCAGACGGAGGGTGGCTCGATTGATGAGGTAATGTCGAATATGAAAGAAGCTATCGAGCTTTATATTGAGACATTGACGGAAGAAGAAAAGAAGGCGTATTTAAGCAAAGAGATTCTCACAACTACTATGGAGATACAAGTTGCCTAAGTTGCCGCGCCTGACCGCTCAGGAAGCGGAGTCCATGCTCTTTAGAGCGGGCTTTAAATTATTAAGGAGCAAAGGCAGCCACAGGATATATTTAAAAGGGAATCAAAGGATGGTACTTCCATTCCATGCCGGTAAAATGTTGCACCCCAAAATAGTTTCTCAAATCATAAAGGCTGTTGGTGAAAAAGGGTAAATTCGACTCCGAACCAGACAATCTTTTTGCAATTACAAGAAAAAATTGTAGATATAGCAGGTTGCTTCAAGCCGCAACCTGCTATGCAATCCATGTAAGGATTGCCAATTTGCGAGACAAAAAAGTCGAGCAATTTGTAAGGTTTGGACGGAGGCAGTCCGGCCAAAGCGTGGCTGAAAAAGTCCAGGACGGAGTTTTTCAGCATCCTGATAGATAAAATATATTTCAAATGGACGAACGCAAAGAGGTCATAAAGCCCAAGAGCTGGTTTGAGTCCCTTAACTGCGCGATAGAGGGCGTCATATACGCATTCAAGACCCAGCGCCATATAAGGTATCATTATGTCATAGCGGCCGGGGCGCTCTTCTTAAGTCTGTTCTTAGAGCTCCCGATGGTCGAGTTCGTGCTCTTCGCGATCACAATACTCATCCTCCTCTTCGCCGAGATGCTCAATACCGCGATAGAGGAGGCGGTGAACCTGATAGAGGAAAAGCACCACATACTCGCGAAGAACGCGAAGGACGTTTCAGCCGGGGCTGTTTTAATCGCGGCCATAGGCGTGGCGATAATGGCTTACATGATATTTTCAAAATACCTCTCAGACCCGATGGGGGTCGCGCTCAGGGAGGCGCGGATGTTCTCAGGCCACATAGCCGTAATCGCGCTCCTCCTTGTCCTGATAGCGGTAGTCACCTTGAAGGCGACGGTCGGCAAGGGCCATCCGCTCCACGGCGGCATGCCGAGCGGACATTCCGCGGTCGCCTTCTCGCTGTTTACTTCCATCAGCCTCCTTACGTTAAACCCGCTTGTAATGATACTCACCTTTGCCATGGCGGTGATGGTCAGCCACTCAAGGCTTATAATGGGCATACATACCAAGATTGAGGTCATCCTCGGAGGCCTCCTCGGCCTCGGGCTTACGCTCCTCGTATTCCGCATCTTCTTCATGACCCTCAAATGATAAAAAGGATCCTTCTATCCCTGCTTTCGGGGGCGGCCCTCGTGCTCGCCTTCCCGCCTTTCGGGCTCGGCCTCCTCGCGTGGATAGCCTTCATTCCGCTGTTCCTGTCTCTGGAAGACGCCGGAAAAAAGAGAGGCTTCCTCTTCGGGTTTATTTTCGGGTTCGCCTTTTTCCTCGGGACGGTCTTTTGGGTCGTGCACTCGATGTATTTCTACGGCGGCGTGCCTTTCGTGACCGGCGTTTTAGTGATGCTCGCGCTTGTGGCGTATTTGAGCGTCTTCCCGGCCCTCTTCGGGTTACTCTTTTCAACGGCCGCAGGCGTAAGCCCGCTGGTAAGGATTATCCTATTTCCTTCCATCTGGGTCAGCCTCGAGTACCTGAGGGGCTATCTCTTTACGGGCTTTCCGTGGGTGCTGCTCGGTTATTCTCAGGTAAAGTATCTCCCGATAATACAGATAGCGGATATCACCGGGATCTGGGGGGTCTCATTCATAGTAATGCTCGTGAACACGGCCCTTTATCTCAATGTGAAGCCCCTTTTAAAAAATGAAAGGGCTTTGCCTTTAAAGGGGACGCTTTTCGCGCTCCTGATGCTCTCATCCGTCTTCGGATACGGGTATTTGAGGGTCAAGCAGGTGGATTCCGAGGTTTTCCGCTGGAGTGG
>JAUSLB010000269.1 GCA_030646655.1 Deltaproteobacteria bacterium
GAGCCCGAGGCGCGCGTGTCTATTTCCGGGGTCTTTCGCGAGGACTTCATTATAGGCATCTACCGCTTCGTCAAACTCGCCTTTCCAAGACAGCGTCCTGGCAAGCCCTAAGAGCGCGTCGGTATAGCCGGGCTTTTTCCCCAGTATCGTCTTATATTCATCTATAGCCTCATCGTACCTCTTCGCCCAGCTCAAATTCGCCGCAAGCCCCATCCTCGCGTCCAGATTCTCCGGGTCTTTCCGGATGACATCGGAGAAAATATTTATCGCGCCTCTGTAATCCCCGCTCCAGCCCAGCACCGTAGCGAGCTCCACCCTTACCCCTTCCTTACGGCCTTCGGGCGAGACCTTAAGGGCGCTTTCGAAATATTCAGCCGCCTGCTTATACTCTCCTTTCGCCTTTAAACCCTTGCCCCGCTCAAAAAGCGAGCTGAAGTCATCGGCTGCCGCGCCGTTTTCCTCAGCCTGCGCCGGGCCGGCTGAGAACGCGCATGAGGCGCTCAGCGAGGAGAAAACAGCGACCAGAATAAAGATTATAAACTTTCCCATTCATGCACCTTTTCCGCGCGTATCGTCTGTAGCAGGGGTGGCAGGCTCAAACCCGTGTTTCTTCACGAACTCCCACTTCTTCTCTTTCAAGTAGATGAACTTAAAGATCGCCTGAGTTCTCCAGTACGCGACAACCTGCCTGTACCCGAAGTTCTCGATCACCCCGTAGGCCAAGAGCACAAAGAGGTCTTTTAGGCTCGGATACCTCCTGTATGTCATCTCCTCAAGGAGGATCGCGCCTGTGGAGAAGAAGACGCCCACAAGTATAGCCATCGTCAGGAAGAGCATAAAGAACCCCATATCCACTATCCCCAGAATGAACGAGGCGGTCACCACAAAATACCCGATGAGCTCTATCGCGGGCCCGAGGAGCTCGACAAAGAGTTGGTACGGGAGCGCGAAGAGCCCTATCCTGCCGTATCTGGGCTTGAAAAGCATATGGCGGTAGATGAATATCGACTCGGCGAGCCCCATGTGCCATCTTCTCCTCTGCCTCTTTAGCATCCCGAATTCCTTCGGGGCCTCTGTCCAGCAGATAGGGTCGGGGACAAAGTTTATAAGGTACTTCCGCTTTGTATCGAGGAGGTACTTATGGAGCCTCACGACGAGCTCCATGTCCTCGGTCACGGTATTGGTGCTGTAGCCCCCGGCCGCCTGCACGCTCCTTTTATGGAACATGGAGAAAGTGCCGGAGATGATGAGAAGGGAATTAAGGGCGCTGAGCCCGGCCCTGCCGAAAAGGAAGCTCCTAATGTACTCGACGACCTGCAGCCTCGACAGGCTGTCCGGGGGGAGCTGGACCTTGATGAGCCTGCCGTCCTTTACGATGCTCCCGTTTATTATCCTAACTATCCCGCCGGTAGCCATCACGCGCTCCGGGGACTCGACTATCGGCCTCATGAGCCTCATAAGGGCGTCACGCTCAAGGATGGAGTCCGCGTCGACCGAGCAGAAATAAGGCGCGCGGGAGATGTTTATCCCGGCATTGAGGGAGTCCGCCTTTCCTGCGTGCGCCTTGTCAACCACCGTCAGGTTAGGCAGTTCAGGGCTCGCGTAAAACGCGAATACCCGCGCGGTAGGGATGACCATGCGGTAGATTATGTTTACCCTTTTTAAATTGAAGCCCTCGATCAGCGACTTTAGCGTGGAGTCCTTCGAGCCGTCGTTTACGACTATTATCTCGTAGTCCGGGTAGTTAAGGAGGAAGAGCGATTTTACGCTCTCGACGATGTTCTTCTCCTCGTTGAAGGCCGCAAGGAGCACGCTTATCGGGGGGGCGGTGGACGGGTGGATCGATTCCTGATACTTGCCGTAATTAATCCGAAGCAGATGCGCCATTATGAGCCAGACGGCCATAGCGAGGAGGACTAAATAGATGCCGTTTGCTACGGCATAATACCACAGCACCAGATAATTGAACCAGACGATGAGCTTTATCAGGTATTCCACGCTTTATATAACCCTTACGGGCTATGCCTCCAGTCTTTTTACGGACTCTACAGCCTCCTCCACCTCCTTTGCGCTAAAGTCCTTTGCGGCAAAGTATTTGATGGCCTCCCTGCACCTATTCTCCCCGGCCTCTTTTAGCTTTAAGGCCATCTCCCTGAAAACTCCGGTGCTCCCAAAACCTTTCGATTGAGGCGGATCCCCTTTTATATCGGCAAAATATTGTGGATTTTTAGAGATTTCAGGGGTTAGGAGGAAATCCATCAGCCCATTTATAACCCCTGCTTTCTCAAAGGCAAAAGAGGCCTGCTCCTTCGCGTAGCGGTCCTCGTCATAAAGAAAGACTTCCAAGAGGACCGGGAACGCCCCGTCGCCCAGCCCTCCGAGCGCCTCAGCCGCCACCCTCCTTACCTGCCAATTTTTATCAACGAGCCTTGCCCTGACCGCGTCTATCGCCTGAGGTTCCCCTATCAGCCCAAGGGCCCTTACAGCGTGGAGGCGCACCACCCAGAACCGGTCTAAAGCCGCGTTATAAAGGTGCGGGATAGCGGCTCTGCTTTTTATCTTTCCAAGGCCCTTCGCGGCCTTTGCCCTTATATCCTGCTCAGGGTCTGAAAGAGCCTCGATGAACGGGGCTTCGGCCTCGCGGCTTCCTATCTCGCCGAGGATGTCAGCTGTGGCGGAGCGCACCTGCCAGACAGGGCATTTAAGCTCAGCTATCAATTCAGCGACAGCCTCCTGCCCTAAGGAGATCAGAGAGGATTTTATTATCCTTAAGGATACTTCTTCGTCTTTCTGGACGGATTCTTTTAAAATGTTAATTAAATGGGGGACAGCCCTCTTATCCCTTATAGCTCCGAGCGAATGGACAGCCATATTCTTTACATCCCTGTTCTTCCTGCCCAAAGCATCTATCAGCTCAGGGACAGCCCTGCCGCACCTGATCCTGCCGAGCCTGTCGGAGGCAAAAGCCTGCTCCCAGTAGTTACCTCCCTTTAGCCTTTTGATGTAATCTTCAGTAAAACCGAGCTCGTCAAAATATCCGAGTATGTCATTTCTTTCCCCGTTCGCCTCAAGGGCCTTAAAAAGGTATTCCTCCAAGGCCTGCCTGCCTATCGGGCCGGCGTCTTTTAGTTCTTTTAAATCCAAAGGAGCGCCTGAGATCAGGGAGTCGTAGAAGAATCTGAATTTTTCCCGCTCAGCATCGAGGAGCCTGTATCTCCTTTTCATGTATAGCCGTCTTAAAAGGACGGCGAGAAATGTCAAAGAAATGAGGGAGATTATCGCCCAGATGATAAAAATGACGATAAGGCGGATCACTGCCGCTTCACCTCTTGGAGAAATTTTTCCAACT
>JAUSLB010000282.1 GCA_030646655.1 Deltaproteobacteria bacterium
CGAAGGCGAGGTCGTCAAGTGGAAGGTGAAGGAAGGCGACATCGTCGAGGAGCATCAGGTCATAATGGATGTGGAGACGGACAAGGCCATTGTCGAGGTCCCTTCGCCGAAGAAGGGGAGGGTGGTGAAGCTCAATAAGGCCGAGGGCGATATTGTTAAAGTAGGAGAGACGCTCCTAAAGATAGAGGTAGAGGGCGCGCCTGAAGCGGCCCCGCCTGAGGAGAAGAAGATCGAGGAGGAGAGGGTAAGGCCGCCTTCAGTATCCGTAGTGGGTACGCTGCCTGAAAAGGAAGAGGTCATGGCGTCTCCAAAGGCGCGTTCACTCGCCAGAAAGCTAGCTATAGACCTGAATAAAGTAACAGGCACAGGCCCCGGCGGGATAGTTACAGAGGACGACGTGAAGGCCGTAAGCGCTGCGCCTGCACCCCCGCCAGCCGCTCCCCCGGCGCCGGAAGTAAGGCCTGAAGAGGTAAAGAGGGGGGCGAAAGAGGACAGGTACGGCCCCATAGAGACCGTGCCTATAAAGGGCGTAAGGAGGAGCATCACAAAGAACCTCCTTGCCTCCCAGCGCTCAGCCGCTTTCGTGACAGGCATGGACGACGCGGATGTGACAGAGCTGTGGGATTTGAGGGCAAGGGAGAGAAAGACAGCGAGAGACAGGGGTATCCACCTAACGTTCCTCCCGTTTTTCATGAAAGCGGCCCAGCACGCCCTTGCCGCGCACCCGATGATAAACGGGAGTGTCGATGAGAAGGGCGAAAATATTATTATAAAAAAATACTATAACATGGGCTTTGCGGTAATGACCCCTGACGGGCTTATGGTGGCGGTGGTAAAGAATGTGGACAAAAAAACGATACTCGAGATAGCGGCTGAATTGCAGGATCTGAGCAAGAAGGCGCGGGACAGGAAGATAACGCTTGAGGAGCTTAAAGGCTCTGCGTTCACCATAAGCAATTTCGGCTCCTTCGGCGGGATATACGCCACCCCCATAATAAACTACCCTGAAATAGCGATACTCGGCACGGGAAAGATAAGCGAGAGGCCGTGGGTAAAGAACGGCTCTATCGTGGCAAGGAAGATACTCCCCCTTTCCCTCACATTCGACCACAGGGTAATAGACGGGGCGGAGGCGGCGATGTTTTTATCTAAGATAGTCAGGTATCTCGAGGACCCGGGACGGATATTCATAGAGAGCGCGTAGAAGGTCTTTTAAAAGGATGCTGAAAAAGTCCGTCCTAGACTTTTTCAGCCACGATTTGGCCGGAGTGAATCCGTCCAAATCTTACAAATTGCTCGACTTTTCGGTCTCGCAATTTGGCAATCCTTCCATGGATTGCCTATCAGGTTGCGTTTTTCCGCAACCTGATAAAAGGAAGAATACAAGCGGGGCCTAAAGGCCCCGCTTGTTATTGCGGAATTGATAAGGCTTTCAGAATAAATGAGAATTAAGGGAACTCGGGTCGGGAACGGATTGGCACAATCAAAAGGCCCGCCTACCGGGGCGGGCCTTTTGAAAACCCTGTTTCCGGCTTTTAGCTCGCGGCCTCCTTCTCTATCTGCGCGAGGTTTATCCTTTCGAACCTCTGCTCGGCTACCTGCCAGTCTATGTTCTTCATGAACGCGTCTATGTAAGGAGGCCTCTTGACCCCGAAGTCGATCGTGTACGCGTGCTCATAGACGTCCATTATCAGTACCGGGACGACGTTTACCGGCACTTTTTCGTTGTGCGCGTCGAGGCAGTAGTTGTGGAGCTTCCCGTCATAGATGCTGAGTCCCAGCATGACCCAGCCCCTCGCGGCCATCCCGCAGGCCTTGAACTGGTCAGACCATTTGTCGAAAGAGCCCCATTCCTTGGCCATTAAATCCGCCAGCTTCCCCTTCGGCTTTCCGGCCTTGCCCCCGAGGTTCTCGAAATAGAGCTCGTGGAGCACGACCCCGTTATAGGCGAATGTCTCGTCTGCCTTAAGCGCCCTTAAGTCGCTGAATATCTGGTTGGCCTTCGTAATGTCAACCGTTCTTTGCCGCTCCTCGATCTCGTTGAGCTTATTTACGTAGCCCGCATAAAGTATATCCCTGTGCTGGGATATCTGGTTGTCCGAAATACCGTCAAGCTTCAAATCGAACTTCTTAGGCTGGTGTGCCATTGTGCTGCCCTCCTTGATTCAAATTTTTTTTGATTTTATGCCGAAGTTTTGAAGGACTGAAAAGCCCTGACTTGGGCCTGCCTCCCGGTTCATGTTTTAATTAAACCAGCAAATCAAAATCTGTCAAGGGGGGGGCGCTATTGAGGATAACCCCCCTGAGGCTGTAATGAAGTCTTTTCAGTTCGCGCCTTTTCTGCCGCAGCTTAAGCTAAAGAAGCGTCCTTATCCCCCGTAAAACTTATCTTTTTTCAAGTAGTTATCATCGGGTTTGAGCTTCCGGGGCAGGAGGGGGTCATATGAACCTGTTAAGGACGATGCTCAGGATGCTTATTATGATGGAGCCGATGACGGCGGTAAAAAAGCCCGAGATCTCGAAGCCTGATACCGCGTGCCCTACGAACCAGAGGAGCAAGCCGTTTATGACTATCGTAAAGAGGCCGAGGGTTATCAAGGTTATGGGGAGGGTTAAGATGATTAATATAGGCTTTATGAAGGCGTTAAGGAGCCCTAAGAGCGCCGCCGCTTTTATGGCGGGCAGATACCCGTTTACGTTTATGCCGGGAAGGAGGTAAGCGGCAAGGAATATCCCGGCCGTAAGTATGATTATGCGCATTATAATGCTTATCATGGCTTCTTAACCTTTTTGGCTGCAGGCGTCTTTTTCCGGAGGACCCCGAGCATTTCATCGTGTATCAATCCGTTCGAGGCGAGGCACTCATGGCCGTAGATGGAAAAGGGGCTGCCCTTAAAATCAGTTATCGTCCCGCCAGCCTCTTTTACGATAACGGAGGCGGCCGCCACATCCCACGGCCTGAGCCTCATCTCCCAGTAGCCGTCGAACCTGCCCGAGGCTACATAGCATAGATCGAGCGCGGCAGAGCCTGCCCTTCTTATGGCCTGAGCCCTTAGGGTAAAGTTGGAGAAGTGGTCGAGGTTATTTTCCTTGGAGGTCCTTAAATCATAAGGAAAGCCCGTCGCTAATAAGCTTCGGTCAAGGGAGCCGGTCTTCGAGACATGTATCGGATTGCCGTTCAAGGCAGCGCCCTTGCCATCCTCGGCCACAAAAAGCTCATCGAGCACCGGGTCATAGATAACGCCGAGGACCACCTTGCCTGAAGCCTCAAAACCGATTGAGACGCAGAAGAACGGGAACCCGTGCGCGTAGTTTGTGGTGCCGTCGAGCGGGTCTATTATCCATTTATAGCCTGAGGCGGCCTTTATCTCGGCGCTCTCCTCGGATAGGATGCCGTGGTCGGGGAAGTTACTCTGTATCTCCTCTATTATAAGGGCCTCGGATTTTCTGTCCGCCTCGGTCACTATATTGACGGCGCCTTTGAACTCTACCTTGCCGGCCTTTCCGAGGTTCTCCTTCAATAAAAGCCCGGCCTCCCGGGCGATCTTCACGGCTACGCCTTTTATGTCCATCTTAAATTTTAAATTCGGGGTTAAAGGTTAGTTTTTCAGAGAGGCTTAAGTTTTATTTAAAAGAAAAGGCCCCGGCCCGGTGTCCGGGCCTTTAAGGGGCCTTTGAAATAACGCGTTTTTTAGCAGGACGGGCAGTTTGAGCAGTCCGGTTTTCCGGGTTTGGATTTATCCTCTTTTTTTTCTTCTTTTTTGGCGTAGTCGGTAGCGTGCCAGCCGCTCCCCTTAAGGACAAAGGAAGACTGGGAGATGATCTTATCCACCTCGCCGCCGCAAGCTGCGCATTTCTT
>JAUSLB010000283.1 GCA_030646655.1 Deltaproteobacteria bacterium
GAGAAGGCGAGGTTGCAGTGGAATATGGCGTAGAGCTTAAGCATTAGCGCGCTCCTCAAGGAACCTGAAATCCGGGTCCGTATTGGGCCTTAGCTCCCTGTCTTTGCCTGCGAGGAACCAGAGATAATACAGGCTCGTGCCCGGAGAGGCTGAGACCGGATGATACCCCCACGGTATGGTCACCGCATCGTAGTCCTTGATCGTGAATGTAGAGCTTGAGCCGTTCTTATAAATAGTCTGCGTGCCGAAGCCCTGAGGAGGGTTAATCCTAAAAAGGTAGATCTCCTCCATCTTTGCCTCGACGCCCGGTATGGATGTGTCGTGCTTGTGCGGCGGGAAGCTCGACCAGCATGCTGGCTTATTGAACGTCTCGCCCAGCACTATCCTTTTGGCGTCAACCTGCCGGTCGATTATATCCACGACCTTCCTCTCCCAGCTGTCCCTGCCTACGGTCTTTTCCTTTACTCCCTCTTTGGGGATAAATATAACGCTGCCCGCCTCGGAAGTCCTTGCCTTGCAGAGGGCAAGCTCAGTGTAGGCCTCAGCGAAAAAAACCGCGCGAGCGTCCCTCGGCAGGCATAAGGCCGAGGCCTTATCAGTAAATACGTCCCTCCTCTTAAGGCTGTAGGTTTTGCCGCCGGCCTCGATGGTGACAGAGCCTGTAAGAGGGACTATCGCCGCCTCGTGCGGGCCCGTTTCGAGCTCGAACCTGTCTGAGGGCTCAAGGACGAGGAGGTCGAGGGAGAGGCTTTCCATCGTGCCGTTCAGAATGACCCTGTTTAAGCCCCTATTCCTTTTGGAACTGATTTTACAGGGCTGCCTCATATTCCTCTAAAATGGGTCTTGTATTAATCTTTATTGTGGAAGCCGCCTTGCTCCAGACAGCCTCTGCCTCTTTTCGGGTATCTCCCGTAGCTATTATGTAGCAGACCCTGTCAGCGCAGTTCCTGTACCGGGGTATCACGTCCCCGGGCCTTACGGTGACAAAGACCTCGTTTACGCCCCTAATCATCTTCGCCCTCTCGATATTTGATATTGACTTCACCATGCCCGGCTCAGGGAAGATTGCCTTGCATACGGTCACCCTTCTCTGAGTCTCCGTAATCGCCTCTTCAGGCATCTCCATGCCGACAGCAAGGGCGATAGCCGCCTTCTGAGGCTCAAGCCCTGTAGAGAGCGGGGTCGTGTACTGTGAGTGGAACCCCCCGGATAAGCGGGCGGGCAATTCGAGGACCATCGGCCCCTTCTTCGTCAGTATCGTATCCGCCTTGTAAGGGCCGAATTTTATGCCGAGGGATACGGCCGCGTCCTCTACGAGCTTATATATCTTTTCCTGCGTATCGAATCTCAGATTAGACGGGTTAGTGTGCCCGATCTCGATCGGGAAAGGCATGAAGCCGAAGAATCTATCAACTATCCCGAACCTGTGGTGGACGCCTCTATGAATTATCATCTCTACGGACTGCTCCATGCCCTCGACATACTCCTCTATAAGAGCGGTCTTTGTCGTAGAGTGGTTCTTCGCGTCCATCAACGCCTCTTCCAGTTCGTGCTCGAAGCCGATCCTTCTTGAGCCGCGGGAGGCAGCGTTATCGACGGCCTTGACCATGCACGGCAATCCGAGTTTTCTTAATACCTTCTTCGCCTCGGTAAGGCTTAAGACCTCCTCAGCCCAAGGGGTAGGTATCCTGTCCTTAAGCCACCTCTGCTTCATGAGCCATTTGTTGTTAGACCTCTCGGCCACATCGACCGGGATGCCGGGCAGGCCCAACGCCTCTGAGATGAAGGCAGCTGTCACGGCGCAGTCGGCGCCCGCTACCACGCCGGAGATATTGAACCTCTCTTTATTGGCGAGCGCGAAGGCGACATGGCCTTTTATGTCCTTGATGTCCAATACGACCGGGTGGTCAGCGAGCTTTAACCCAGGGGCAGAGGCGCTTCTGTCGGAGGCTATCACGAAGAGCCCCGCATCCTTTGCCTTGCGGATGAGCGGGACCTGCATTATGCCCGCCCCGAGTATCATTATCCCTTTTCTTTCGGCTATATTCCCCATGCGAGAAATCCTCCGTCAACAGAGATTACGGTTCCTGTAACGAAATCCGAGGCCTTTGATGCAAGGTAGATCGCCGTGCCGGCTATCTCCTCCACCCTCCCAAGCCGCCTCAAAGGCGTTTTGCCTATAATCCTGTCGAGCCTCTCCCCGACGAGCACCTTCTCGTTAAGGGCGGTCTTGAATACGCCGGGCGCGATGGCGTTCACATGGATATTATAAGGCGCAAGCTCTATGGCGAGGTTCTTCGTAAGGAGAACCACGCCTGCCTTAGAAGCCGAATAGGCCGCCGCGTCAGTAAGGGCGGCGAACGATCCGAGTGAGGCGATGTTTATTATCTTGCCGGAGTTCTGCTTTACCATCTCCCTGCCTACGGCCCTGCAGACCCTGAAAGAGCCCGTAAGGTTCGTCTCGATCACGCCTTTCCACTCCTCATCGGTCACATCGAGCGTGGTCTTTTTCTGGTGGATGCCTGCGGAGTTTACGAGGATGTCGATCCTGCCCCGCTTATTAATTATCTTCTTTACCGCCTCATCGACGCTCTCTTTGAACAATATATCCATTACAACGGTCTCTCCGAGGCCGCCCGCGTCCTTTATAAGCTTTACGGTGGAGTTTAGCTTCCCCTCGTCTCTGCCTGCCACGACCACTGACGCCCCGGCGCCGCTGAACCCCTGAGCGATAGCAGCGCCGAGGCCGCTGCCTCCGCCGACTACCAGCGCTATCTTTTTATCCAGGCTGAAAAGGTCCATCAATTGTCGATCCTCCTTGCCCTCACGACCATCGTATCGCCAATCCCCAAGCGCTTTACGATTCCGTCTATGGCGCGCTTATTCACGTCCGGGATACTCCCCTTGGGGTTGCAGCTCCCGAACCTGACCCAGCTTACGACTTCAAGCCCGCCTTCGCTTAAAAGTTTAAAGAGCGCCTCCTGAGAAAAGAGGTGTATGTGCTGGACGGGAAGATAGTAGAGCCACTTGTCCGCGAACAGCTCCGAGACCATCCCTGTGCAAGGCGTCTGGATTATAATCTCGCCCCCCCGGGCAAGCAGCGATTCCGTCTTCTCGATCATCTCTTTGGGGTTCAACACATGCTCGATAACGTCCCAGAAGGTCACGAGGTCGTATTCGCCTTTTACATCGAAGAGGTCCTCTACCCGGCAGTTAAGCCCGCTCCTTCTGGCCGCTTCTATCATATCCCCGGAGATATCTATCCCCTCGCCCTTTATCCCGAACCTGTCCGTATATTCGATGAACTGCCCGTTGGCGCATCCCACATCGAGGAGGCGCTTCCCTTTGTATTTTGCGAGGTCCATCTTGAGATCCGAGAACGTGAGGTCTTTTTCAGCGAAGTACGCCTCCCTGTACTCGGGCTTGAAATGGAGGTGGTGGCCGAGGTTGTTGAATTTTTTCTCCATGTAACCGGACTCGTAGAACTCCTTTATCTCATCCGGCGCGGGATACCCGGACATCCTCTCCACACCGCAAGCGCATTTGACGTAGTTAAAGCCTTCGAACTCTACTACAGGCCTGTATTCTCCCGAGCCGCATACCCTGCAATTATCCGTCTTCATCACTCCTTCACCCCGTATATGACCATTTCCCTGCCGATGCCGTATTTTGCCATTGTCCCGTACATCTCTTTTTTGAAGTCCTTCAGCTCAGGGTCGCTGAGCATTATATCGAGCATCTTCCTCCTTAAGTGACTCGCCCTGCCTAATGCGTCGTTGCCGATATAGTTGTCGCCCATGAGGAGGAAAAAATCGATGGGGAACATGGAGGTCTTCTCTATCACCTTAAACCCGCACCTCTTGAGAAGCCCGGACAAAGAGTCGAAGGTGAAGTAATTTATATGGTGCGGCGGCGCGAGCCAGTAAGCCCTGAAATTCAGCCTTTCTTTTAAAACCTTCTGGACGGGGCTGTAGTCGTTCGGCACAACGCAGCAGACGACCCCGTCTGAATTTAAAAGCCGCGCCGAGGCCTTAAGGATCGAGGCCGGGTCAGGCACATGCTCGAGCACCTCCGATAAATGGACGGCGTCGAACTTCCTGCCTGCCCTTTCAGGAAATGTACTGTCGAAAAAGGCGTTCACCACATCTACTCCTATTGACCTTGCGTGCGTGGCGGCCTGCATGGAAGGCTCGACCCCAAGGCACCTCCAGCCCCGGACAGAGGCCCTCTTAAGAAAGTATCCGGGCCCGCACCCAATATCGAGCATAGTGCGCCTCTCATCCGGCAGCTTCGATTCAAGCAGGCTCAATCTGTCGTCATATACGGATTCCCACCACTCAAGGTCCTCTATAACCCGCTGGATGAAAAGGGGCTTTTCATCCCTGTAATACTCTTCCCTGTAAACCTTGTCGAGGTCGTCTTTCGAGGGCACCGGGTCTATGTGAATAAAGCCGCACGCCTCGCAGTCGATTATCCCGTAGTTGTTAGCGTTGTCTAAGACCTTTCCCCTGTGCATCAGTGAACCCCGTTCGCTGTTTTTGAGATGAGGCTGTCTTCTTTCCTAATCAAAGACTCTATTACGCGGGCGATCCTCAGCGCGCCGTTCCCGTCCGTGAGGGACTTTCCCTTTGTTGACAGAAGCTCCCAGAAGGCCCTGTCCTTAATAAACCTCCGCAGCGCCCCTCTTAT
>JAUSLB010000295.1 GCA_030646655.1 Deltaproteobacteria bacterium
AAAACGGCTCTTTCTGCGAATAGGCACGCTTGAGAACCGCCCGGGCCAGGCGTGTCGGCAAGGTACTCGCCTTTTATATAGCCCGTTTGATGCTCCCTTAAAAGGGCGGCACAAAGCCGGGCACCAGATTAAAAATTTGACAAAGAACCACGCTTGTCATAATCTAAAGAAAATCCCTCAATTAACCCCTATATCAGATATCGGCTGAAGGCATGGAAAAATTTAATCTTTTTTGGAGAGGGTTTTGGAGATAAGGTCTGATTTTCTTGTTATAGGCAGCGGGATCGCCGGCTTGAGCTTTGCCCTCAAGGCCGCAAAAAGCGGCACTGTGGCCCTTATAACAAAGAGGGATATAAAGGAGTCCGCTACCTTCTACGCCCAGGGCGGGATAGCGTCCGTATCAAGCAAGGAGGATACCTTCGAATCTCACATAAAGGACACGCTTGACGCCGGTGCAGGGCTCTGCAACAGGGAAGTGGCCGAGCTCGTGGTGAAGGACGCGCCCGCCCGGATACAGGAGCTCATGGAGCTCGGGGTAAAGTTCTCGAAAAGGGCGAACGGCGCGGCTGTGGAGCTCGACCTCGGCAAGGAGGGAGGGCACTCGAAGCGGAGGATAGTCCACGCCGAGGACCTGACCGGAAAGGCCGTGGAGGAGGCGCTCGTAGCGGCTATCAGGGCGAACCCGGATATAGAGGTATACGAGAACCATATAGCGATAGACCTGATCACGCACTCCAAGTTCGTTGAGAATATTGAGAATATCGGCAGCGACGCCGTCTGGGGCGCATACGCCTTGAATAAGAGTACGGGTGAGGTGCATACATTTTTGGCAAAGGCGACGGTCCTGGCCACAGGCGGGGCAGGCAAGGTCTATCTGTTTACCAGCAACCCCGATATAGCCACAGGCGACGGCATAGCGATGGCCTACCGCGCAGGCGCCAATATCGCCAATATGGAGTTCGTCCAGTTCCACCCGACCTGCCTGTATCACTCAAAGGCGAAGAGCTTCCTTATCTCAGAGGCCTTGCGGGGAGAGGGCGGGGTCTTAAGGCTCAAGGACGGCGCCGGCTTCATGGAAAAGCATCACCCGATGGCGGACCTTGCGCCGAGGGATATCGTGGCGAGGGCCATAGACTTCGAATTAAAGAAGAGCGGGGACGACTGCGTCTACCTCGATATGACTCATAAGCCCGCCCAGTTCCTCAAAGAGCGCTTCCCGAACATCCATAAAAAGTGCCTTGAGTTCGGGATAGACATGACTAAAGAGCCCATACCGGTCGTGCCTGCGGCGCACTACACCTGCGGAGGCGCGCTTACCGATACCGACGGCGCAACTGACATAAAAAGGCTCTACGCCATAGGAGAGGCCGCCTGCACGGGCCTGCACGGCGCGAACAGGCTCGCTTCGAACTCGCTGCTTGAATCTCTCGTGATAGCCAACAGGGCGTCGATCCACGCAAGCGCGGTTATTAAGGGGGAAAAAACCGGGATACCCCCTATACCTCAGTGGGAGACAAGGGGGGCGGTAGTCAGCGACGAGGCCGTAGTCATCACGCAGAACTGGGACGAGATAAGAAGGTTCATGTGGAACTATGTCGGGATAGTGCGGTCTAATAAGAGGCTGGAGAGGGCTAAGAGGAGGATTGCTCTGCTTAAAGACGAGATAAACGAATACTACTGGGACTTCACGATAACAAGCAACTTAATCGAGCTCAGGAACATCGCTACCGTAGCCGAGCTCATAATCACATCAGCGTCCCTGAGGAAGGAGTCGAGGGGCCTGCATTACAATATCGATTACCCTGAGAGGGACGAGGCGAACTTCAGGAAGGATACCATCCTGAGGCTCGGGCTTACCCCGGCGTAACGAATGTCCTTTTTGTAATCACCCCCCCCTCAAAAAAAACGGGGCTCAGGTTTCAAACCTGAGCCCCGCCGGTTAGATACCCCTTTATAAAATCCCCCTTCTACTCCTCCGCCGGGTGGAGCTTTATCGTAACAGTAGTCCCCTCGCCCTTCCTGCTCTCAAGCTCTATCTCGCCTCCGTGGTCCTGTATAATCCTGTAGGCGATGGTAAGGCCCAATCCGGCGCTCCCGAACTTCGACGACTGGAAGGGGTTGAAGACCTTTCTTATCTCATCCTCGCTTATGCCGCTCCCGGTATCCGTTACCCTTATCGACATGGTCTGGTCGTGTGAAGGGAATGTCTCTATCTTTATCTCGCCTTTGCTCTCGATCGACTCGGTTGAGTTCTGCAGCACATTGAACATGGCGGCCTTAAGGTTCCCGTAGTCCATGTTTATGGGCGGGGGGTCCGGCATAAGGTTCGTCTTTATGGTTACGTCCTTGCCCTCTCCCTCGATGAACTCCTTAGCGTCCTTCACGGCGCCGAAGATGACCTTGTCTATATCCCCCTTCGTAAGGGTGGATGTGAGTATCCTCTTATACTCGTCTATCCTCAGCACTATCCTCTCAAGCCTCTCAACGGATCTTATTATCCACTGCGCGTATTCCTTATGCTGAGGGTCGGTCTCCCCTTCATAGAGGCGCCGCGCCATGCCGCCTATCGCGGTAAGCGGGTTCCTTATCTCGTGGGCTATCCCGTCAACCATCTCCCCGAGCGCGGCGACCTTTTCAGTCTCTCTAAGCTTCGTCTGGAGCGCGCGCACCCTTAATAGCGACTTTACCCTCGCCGCGACCTCATGAAGGCTGTAGGGCTTGTTGATGTAATCCTCCGCGCCCACCTCGAAGCCCATGACCTTATCTTCGATCTCCGCCCTGCCGGTTAGCATTATGACGGGGATGTACCTCGTCTCCTCGCTCGATTTAAGCCGCCTCAGGGCCTCGTAGCCGTCCATCTGCGGCATCATAACGTCCATTATGATAAGGTCCGGGTGG
>JAUSLB010000251.1 GCA_030646655.1 Deltaproteobacteria bacterium
TTGCCTATCAGGTTGCGGCTTGAAGCAACCTGATAAATCAGTTTTAAATAAATGGATTGTAAAAAAGAGTATTCAGGATAGAATCTTAGGCAAAATCACTTTGGAGGCTATATGCTCCGTATCCTTTCCTACTCGGTTGAAAAGGGTTTTATGGAGCCCGGGTTATCCGATATACCGGACTTATTAAAGGAAGAGAAGCGAATCACTTGGGTTGACTTCGACAACCCCTCAGAGGAAGAGGCAAAAATACTAACGGAGGTCTTTAACTTCCATCCGCTCGCCGTAGAGGACTGCTTGAGCTTTGTCCCGAACCCGAAGATAGACGACTACGGGGATTACATATACATGATCATCCACGGCATAAACGCCGAGGCCCTAAAAAGGGATGAGCTTGAAACGCACGACCTCGACATATTCCTCGGGCCTAACTACCTTGTCACCTTCCACAAGGGTTTTTTTAGAAGCATAACCGAGGTAATGGAGCGGTGCAGGAAGAACACGGCGATAATGAGCAAGGACCCTGAGTCCTTGATGCACAAGATCATAGACACCCTTGTTGACAATTACCTTCCGATAATGGACGCGCTCGGAGATGAGATAGAAGAGACTGAGAAAGAGGTCTTTGAAAAGCCCGCGAGGCAGGCGACCCCAAAAAAGCTCCTCCTTTTAAAAAAGGACATCATGTATTTAAGGAGGGTCGTCCACCCCCAGAGGGAGATATTAAGGGAGCTCGGTAGCGGCGGGTACAAACAGATCTGCCCTGAGTGCAGGCCCCACTTCAAAGACGTCTATGACCATATCTTCATGGTCTCCCAGCTGATCGAGTCCTACACCGATTCGATCAGCAGCGCTATGGAGGTCTATCTTTCTTTAGCGTCGAATAGATTAAATGAGATACTGAAGGTCCTTACGGTGATAGCGACAATAATGATGCCTCTTACGGTCCTGACAGGGGTCTACGGGATGAATTTCGTCCACATGCCCTTGATAGAATCACCCTACGGTTTTCCGCTCATCCTGGCCCTGATGTTTCTCATAGGTTTAGGCATGCTCGCCTATTTCAAAAGAAAAGGGTGGTGGTGACGGCAAGCAATCGTTAGTTCTCACATTTCCCTCTATTTCCAATCCTCTCCATGTCAGCCCCTCATCCCCGCCCCCCTGCACCGTCCAAATGTTCGGCTATAATTAAATAATGGGCAATCTTCCCGCGGCCATTCTATTTCACTATAAACAAAAAAGGATAAGCGCGCCTGAAAGGGGGTAGGAATGGAGGGGACTTTTAAATTCTTCGAGTGCTTCGCCATAATAAGGCTCACCGGCAGGAGGGCGTCCGATATACTTGAGTTCCTCGAGATATTAAAGCAGATAAGCCCGGAGGCGATCTTCCACCACATGCACCAGTACTTCCTGAAGCCCCACATAATCCCTCCAGAGTTCCCGAACGACTTCGCCGTCTGGGCGGATGAAACGCTCGGGGAGCGCAATCTGGCCGAGGCCCTTGCCAATGTGAACCCCTTCGAGTTCGCGAGCATCGAGGATTTAAGGGCCGAGCTCGTGCGCATAATAGCCGAGCACCTTAAAAGATACCCTCCTCCGAGGCCGGCCCTTCCCGGAAGGGAGTTCCTCTTTAACGAGGCCGTGACCATCGTGCTCCCTACGGGGATCGAGGCGGCCAGCCTCCACGACTTCATAAGGGCCTTAAAGGAGGTCGACAGCACGAGCATATACTTCCACTTCTACGAGGCGCGCCTCAGGCTCGGAAGGGCGCAGGACGATATCAGCCGGTTCCTCGACGCCTGCCTCGACTGCCCGGGGCTCGCTTCCCGGATCAAATCCCTCGACCCCTATATGTACTCAACGGAGGTGTTGAGGAATAAGATTATAAAGATCGTCGAAGAGGCCCTATGAACATAGAGGACTACAGGGGCATAGCCGAGGAAGGGGACTTAAGGGCGATAAAGGCCATGGCAGGGAGGCTTAAAGACAGGAAGATGCTCCATGTGAACTCGACGGCCGAGGGCGGCGGCGTGGCGGAGCTCTTGCAGAGGATCGTCCCCTTGATAAAAGGCCTCGGGATAGATGTAAGGTGGGAGGTCATGAAAGGGACAAGGCCTTTCTTCGAGGTCACGAAATCCATTCACAACTCTTTGCAGGGCAAGGGGGTCCACATAACAAAAGAGATGTGGGACGAGTACGAAGCGGTGAACAGGAAGAACGCCGAAGCGATAGACCTGGACGCGGACTGCGCGGTTATCCACGACCCCCAGCCCGCGCTCTTCATAGAACATAAAAAGCGGGGCATCTGGCTTTGGAGGTGCCATATAGACATATCAATGCCTGACAGGGTAACATGGTACTTCCTGAAAAATATCGTCGAGAGGTTCGACGGCTCGATATTCTCTGTGTCGAACTTCGCCCGGTCCGTCTCTATACCGCAGTTCATGATGCAGCCCTCGATAGACCCGCTAAGCGAGAAGAATATAGAGCTCTCGGAAGAGGAGATACGGCGGACCTTCGAGAGGTTCAATGTCCCGATGGACAAGCCCATACTCCTTCAGGTCTCCCGCTTCGACCCCTTTAAAGACCCCCTCGGCGTAATAGACGCATTTAGATTAGTCAAGAAATACCACGACTGCAGGCTTGTCCTTGCCGGAGGCACGGCTACGGACGATCCCGAAGGCGACAGGGTCTTAAAAGAGGTTCAGGAAAAAACCGGCGAAGACCCCGACATCCATATCCTCCTTGTCCCGCCTTTTAGCGACAGGGCGATAAACGCCCTGCAGAGGGGCTCTACGATAGTCCTTCAGAAATCCACCAAAGAGGGCTTCGGGCTCGTAGTGGCCGAGTCCCTCTGGAAGAGAAAGCCCGTTATAGGCGGTGATGCGGGGGGCATACCCCTGCAGATAATAGAGGGGGTCACAGGCTACCTCGTCCACTCTGTAGAGGGCGCGGCCTACAGGATCAGGCAGCTCCTTGAGAACCCCGAGCATGCTAAAAAGATGGGTGAGGCCGCA
>JAUSLB010000314.1 GCA_030646655.1 Deltaproteobacteria bacterium
AAGACCCCGACGGCGGCTATGAAAGGCGGCAGGGACTTTATTATCGTCGCCGCGGCATCAGGGCTTACATACCTCGGGCTCTTCTCCCAGAATACGAACCCGAGCGCGTCCGCCCCGTATTCAGCGGCCGTAAGCGCGTCCTCAAGGTTCGTTATGCCGCATATCTTTACCCTTACCATTTAAGCCCCTAATATCAGCCCTTTTAGCTTCCCCCCGATATCCTCTTCCCTCATCAATGCCTCTCCTACGAGGAACGCGGATACGCCCGCCCCTTTTAGCCTTACTATCTCCTCGTGGGTGGATATCCCGCTTTCGCTTACGAGGATCGCGTCCTTTGGGGCGAGCGGGGCGAGTCTTTCGGTAGTTTTAATGTCAACCTCAAAAGTCTTAAGGTCGCGGTTATTTATCCCTATTATCCTCGCGCCCGCCTTGGCGGCCTTCTTTAAATCCTTTTCATCGTGCACCTCAACGAGCGCGGCCATCCCGAGGCTGTAGGTAAGGTCAATCAATTTTTTAAGCTCGTCTCCCTCGACGATCGCGGCTATAAGGAGGAGCGCGTCAGCCCCGGCGGCCCTTGACTCGAATATCTGATACTCATCAAAGATGAAATCTTTCCTGAGGACAGGCAGCCTCAGGTTTATCTTTATCGAGGTAAGGTGGTCTATATGTCCCTTGAAGAACTTCTCCTCCGTAAGGACAGATACGGCCACAGCCCCGTTAAGCTGGTACATGCGGGCTATCTCGTAGGGGTAGAAGTCCGGCTTTATGACCCCTTTCGAGGGAGACGCCTTCTTCACCTCCGCTATTATCCTGATCGCATCAGGGCCGCCTTTGGCGGAGATCGCGGATGTGAAGTCCCGCAGAGGCTTTGTCCGCGTTATCTTGTCGTTCAGGAAGCTTAAGGAGGAGTACTTTTTGGAGACCTCCAGCTCTTGCCTTTTGTTCTCAAGGATTTTGTCGAGTATCATCTGTTGGTAATCCTCTTAAGCCTTTCAAGCCTGTCAAGGGCAGAGCCTGAGTCGATAGAGCCGTGCGCCATCGCTATGCCCTCATCAAGGCTGTTCGCCTTGCCGGCGGCCGTAATAGCCGCCGCGCTGTTCAATAAAACCACATCCCTTGCCGGGCCTTTCTTGCCGTTAAGAAGGCCGAGTATTATCTCCGCGTTCAGCTCAGGCTCCCCCCCCTTCAGATCCATTGGGCCGCACCTTGAGAACCCGAAGTCCTCGGGCTTTATGTGGTATGTCTTTATGTTCCCGTCCTTAAGCTCCGTGACCTTCGTAGGCCCTGTGAGCGTTATCTCGTCAAGGCCGTCCTCGCCCCTTACGATGAACGCGTGGACAGAGCCGAGGTTAAAAAGGACCTTTGCGAGTATGTCCGTAAGGGCGGGGTCGTAAACCCCGATTATCTGCCTCTTTGCCCCTGCCGGGTTCGTAAGCGGGCCAAGGAGGTTAAAGATCGACCTTATGCCGAGCTCCCTTCTTACGGGCGCGGCGTACTTCATCGCCCCGTGGAGCATGGGCGCGAAGAGAAAGCCTATCCCGGCCTCGTCTATGCACTCCTCCACCTTCGATACCTCTGCCTCGATATTGACGCCCAAGGCCCTTAAGACATCAGCGCTCCCGCTCCTTGACGAGATAGAGCGGTTTCCGTGCTTGGCTACCGTTATCCCGCAGCCCGCCGTGACGAGCGCGGCGGCTGTGGAGATATTGAAGGTCATTGAATCGTCCCCGCCCGTGCCGCAGGTATCGATGACCTCTTTGCCTTTGCAGTCTATTTTCGTGGCCTTCTCGCGCATCACGCGCGCGGCGCCTGTGATCTCGGCCACCGTCTCGCCCTTCATCCTTAAGGCGGTTATGAACGAGCCTATCTGGGCAGGGGTAGCCGCCCCTGTCATGACCTCGTTCATTACTTCTATCATTTCAGGCTCTGTTAAGTCTGTGCCTTTTATTATGGAGGAGATGGCTTCTCTTATCATGTTCATTTATACTTCTCTAAGAAGTTCTTGAGTATATCCTTCCCTGCCCTCGTAAGTATCGACTCCGGGTGGAACTGGACGCCCTCTATGGGATAGTTTTTATGCCTTAAGCCCATTATCTCGTCCATATCAGTCCACGCGCTCACCTCAAGGCACGAGGGCAGGGTGTCCCTCTTTACTATGAGCGAATGATATCGGTTAGCCTCGAACGGGTTCTCTATGCGGTCGAATATGGTCTTTCCGTCGTGATAGACCATCGAGGTCTTTCCGTGCATCAGGCGCGGGGCCTTTACGACCTCGCCCCCGAACGCGCAGCCTATCGACTGGTGCCCGAGGCAGACCCCGAGTATAGGGACCTTTCCGGCAAAGTATTTTATCGCCTCAACCGAGATCCCTGCCTTAGAAGGGTCGCACGGGCCCGGGGAGATGACGAGCCTTCTGGGGGCGAGCTTCTCGACGCCCTTAACCGTAATAGCGTCGTTCCTGAAGACCTTCACATCCTCGCCGAGCTCGAGGAAGTACTGGACGAGGTTAAAGGTAAAGGAATCGTAGTTGTCTATCATCAACAGCATAATCAGTTATCACCCCGCCTCTGTTGCCGGTAAAACAGGATAAAATTTAAAATAAGCCGTCCATGGCCAGGTGCACCGCCTTGAGCATGCCCTTTGCCTTGTTCTCGGTCTCTTCGTACTCTTTCTCAGGAACGGAATCGGCTACTATCCCTGCGCCTGCCTGCACGTAGATGCGTTTATCCTTTATAACAAGGGTCCTTATGGTTATGCACATGTCCATATTGCCGGAATACCCGAAGTACCCCACAGACCCGCCGTAGACTCCGCGCTTACAGGGCTCAAGCTCCTCGATTATCTCCATCGCCCTTACCTTGGGCGCGCCTGTTAAAGTCCCTGCGGGAAAGCACGATTTGAAGGCGTCAAAAGAGCCCATGTTCTTATCTAAGAGCCCCCGCACGTTAGATACTATGTGCATCACGTGGGAGTACCTCTCTATCGCCATAAGCTCATCCACCTCAACCGTCCCTGCGCGGGCTACCCTGCCCACATCGTTACGCCCGAGGTCAACGAGCATTATATGCTCGGCCCTCTCCTTGGGGTCTGCCAGAAGTTCCTTTTCAAGCGCGAGGTCTTCTTCCATGTCCCTGCCCCGCCTCCTTGTACCGGCTATGGGCTTGACGGTTATATTATCGCCCTCGACCCTTACGAGTATCTCGGGCGATGAGCCGGCAAGCGTCAAGTCCCCGAGCCTTAGGAAGAACATGTAAGGAGAAGGGTTTACGACCCTGAGGGCCCTGTAAATATCAAAAGGCTCGACGGTCAAAGGCGTTACGAACCTCTGGGAGATCACGGCCTGAATGATATCGCCTTCGAGGATGTATTTTTTTGTCTTCTCTACGGCTTTTAAGAAGTCGTCTTTTTTAAAGTTCGACGAAATTTTGGGGGCGTCTTTGGGTTCGTCTTTCCTTGCGGGTATAGTCTTATTCCTCAAGGTCTCGACAAGCGAATCTATGCTCTTTATCGATCTTGCGTAAACCTCCTCGATGTTCGCGTCTTTATCTATATAGGCGTTCGAGATTACCTTTATCTTGTGCTCTACATTGTCGAACACGAGGAGGGTGTCTGTGAAGATGAAGAAAAGGTCATAGAGGTCAAGATCAGGTGCGGCCATGTCAGGCAGCCTCTCTATATGCCTTACAATGTCATACCCCATGTACCCGATAGCCCCGCCGTAGAACCTCGGGGCGCCTTCGACCTCGGCGGCCCTGTAGCGGGACATGAGCGTTCTA
>JAUSLB010000263.1 GCA_030646655.1 Deltaproteobacteria bacterium
AATTTTTTTCTTTTCCAACAATCTTCCTCTTTCAGTTGCCTCTTTAAAATCTTTATGTTAAAAATTAGTCTTGAGATTTTTTCACGGCCAGCGGCCACGGAGAGCGGTCTAACTATGTTCCTCAAATCCCTAAACCCCAAGCAGACAGAGGCGGTCACCTTCGGCGACGGGCCGCTCCTTATATTAGCCGGCGCCGGAAGCGGAAAGACCCGGGTCCTGACGGCAAGGATAGCCTATCTCGTCCTTAAAAAGGGCGTCCCGCCGGAGAGCATCCTCGCCGTCACATTCACTAACAAGGCAGCCGGAGAGATGCGCGAGCGCCTCGTCAGCCTCATAGGCGGGCAGGCCAAGTCCCTATGGCTCGGCACCTTCCATTCGCTGGGGTTGAGGCTTCTGAGAAAGGAGGCGCGGGCCATCGGGAGGGATACCGAGCTTACGGTCTATAACGACGATGACCAGCTCGCCCTAATAAAAGAGGCCATGAAAGAGCTTTCGATAAATGAAAAAACCTACTCCCCCAAGGCCATACTCGCCCGCATAAATCAGGCGAAGAACGAAAATATAAGCCATTCTGAATATCTCACTTATGCCGATGATTTCCTCTCGGAAAGGGTCGCCAGGATCTACTCCCTATATCAGAAGAAGATGCGGGAGTTCGGCTGCATGGACTTCGGCGACCTCATCTGCGAGCCCATCAGCCTCCTTAAGAATAACCCCGGGATCTTAAAGAAGTATCAGGGCCACTTCAGCTATATCCTCGTTGACGAGTATCAGGACACGAACAAGGCCCAGTATGCCTTCACTAACCTTTTGGCCTCGGGCACAAGGAACCTTTTGGCCGTAGGCGACCCAGACCAGTCGATATACGCGTGGAGGGGGGCCGACATCTCGAATATCCTCGATTTCGAGAAGGACTACCCTGACGCCGCGGTCTTAAGGCTTGAGCAGAACTACCGCTCGACAAAGAACATCCTTTCTGCCGCGAACTCGGTCATAAAAAAGAACAAGCAAAGGCTTGAGAAGACCCTCTGGACAGAGAACCTCGACGGCGCGCCCATAATCTACGAAGAGGCGCAGGATGAGTATAACGAGGCGGAGACCGTAATAAAAAAGCTCAGATGCCTGATCAAGGAAAGGCCGCTCTCATACAAGGACTTTGCGGTATTCTACAGGACCAACGCCCAGTCGAGGGTATTTGAAGAAAGGCTCATAAGGGAAGGCATCCCCTATACCATCGTAGGCGGGGTAAAGTTCTACGACAGGATGGAGATAAGGGACGCCCTTGCCTACTTAAGGTTCATAGCGAACCCGAACGACTCGTTGAGCCTGAAGCGCATCATAAACACCCCTCCGAGGGGCGTCGGCGCGGCCACTATCGAAAAGATGAAGGCGATAAGCGACCAGCACGGCATCCCGCTTTTCGAGGCGTTTAAAGACGCGCTCTCAAGGGGGGTCCTTCAGAAGACCAAAGTTGCCCGGTTCATAGAGGCTTGCGAGGACTTTAAAAAGGGGCTCGGGACATTGAGCCTCCACGAGCTTGCCTTGAGGCTCTTGGAGGACTCGGGCTACATGCTCATGTGGCAGGAGGAGGGGAGCGAAGAGGCGCTTGAGCGGGTGGAGAACCTCTTTGAGTTCACCTCAGCCATTAAGGACTTCGAGGCCGCCAACCCGGAGGCGGCGTTATCGGAGTTCCTCGACCATGTCGCGCTCATAAGCGATATAGACAGCTACGAGGACAAGGCGGACAGGATGACCCTGATGACCCTCCACTCGGCAAAAGGCCTTGAGTTCAAGGTAGTCTTCCTCGCCGGCATGGAGGAGGGCTTATTCCCGCACTCAAGGAGCATAGACGACCCCGACGGCATAGAGGAGGAGCGAAGGCTCTGCTATGTGGGCATGACGAGGGCAAGGGAGGATCTGTTCCTCCTCTCGGCAAAGACCCGGACTATATACGGGGAGACGAGGGCGCAGGTGCGATCGAGGTTCATTGACGAAATATCGCCGGAGTTCCTGAAAATAATAGAGGCTGAGGACCGCAGGATCAAAAAGACCTATACCGACGAGGTCTATTACACAAAAGAGGACAGTCAGGCAGTCCACCTTGAGCAGGTCTTCCATGACGAGCCTTTATCGGAGGTCTGGAGGATAGGCGCGAAGGTAAAGCACCCGTCTTTCGGCATAGGGGTAATAAAGGAGCGCTCGGGCAGGGGCGAGGATATGAAGGTTACGGTAAGCTTCAAGGACATAGGCTTAAAGAAGCTCGCAATAAAATACGCGCCGTTGACGCCGGTTGGATAAAACTGCTTAAAAATTATTAAAAAGCTTACCTTTTTAAATATTTTATTGAATTTTTCACCTCAACTCTTTATAATTAATTCCAAAATAATCAATGCAAATAAAAAAGCCCCTCGGTGACGAGAGGCTTTAAGGTTTACCCCGATTCGGGGCTATCCTGCGTGAAGAGGTTTTGAATGGCGAAAGCTAAGAAGCCTTCCAAGAAACCCATCGAGCAATATGAGCATAAAGGCAAGAAACGGGTAAATAATCCCC
>JAUSLB010000266.1 GCA_030646655.1 Deltaproteobacteria bacterium
AATTTTTTTACTACATACTTTTCTTCTACACGGGAAAGCTCGGGGTATCCATAGAGGCTGGCTACACTAATAATACTATCATCTAAAAAGGCCGAGTCAACCCCGGCTACATAAGAAGGAGTCTTCTTCAAAGGGATTATAAGGGTCTTATCCCGTAGCTCGGCCTGCACCTCCCTTACCCTCTGCCTGTCGCGGGGCCAGATGAAGTTGTTGCTCTTAAGGGCCTTCATCTCTTCTTCCGTATCGCTTCCCATGCCTGCCGGAGCATCCCGGTAATGCTCTTTTCCCTGAATTCGTATTTAGCCTTTATATTCTTAAGCTCCTCTCCAAGCTCCACATCAAGGGACGAGGACTTCTTTACAGCCAAGACCTGAGACGGGTAAGCAGACCTGTGGCCTGTAATTACAAAGCTTATGACAGAGGCTATGGCCGCATAGGGCGCCACTTCAGCCCCGAAGAGCTCAACGGCCATGATGCTTGCGGCTATCGGAGTATTCGCCGCGCCGGCAAGCAGGCTCACAAACCCTATGGCAGAGAGCATCGCCGGGTCGAGGCCGAGTAACCCGCTTATGGCAGAGCCTGCGGTTGAGCCGACCTTTTATGTCTGTTTTTAAAAATTCAATTACCCCGCCATAAATGGCGGGGGTGCTCTGCGCACGGCACAATCTCAAATCGTACGCTTTTAGAAAACGGCTCTTTCTGCGAATAGGCACGCTTGAGAACCGCCCGGGCCAGGCGTGTCGGCAAGGTACTTGTCTTTTATATAGCTCGTTTGATGCGCTCTTAAAAGGGCGGGACTGCGCCGGGCACCCGATTAAAAGAAAAAACCCCCTTGAAGGGGGGTCTTTCAAACTTCGATATCTACGCGGGCCTTAGAGATACCACAGCCATTTCTCGTAGTCCTTGTTCCTTCCCTTGACAGTATCAAAGAAGATGTTCTGTATCTCCTTTGTCACGGGCCCGGGCTTTCCTTTGCCGATCTTTCTCATGTCAACCTCGCTTATGGGCGTAATTTCAGCGGCCGTGCCTGTGAAGAAAGCCTCGTCCGCTATATAGAGCTCATCCCTCGTAAACCTCTCCTCCCTCACCTCTATGCCCTTGTCCTTCGCGATGGTTAAGACCGATTCCCTTGTAATCCCCTTTAATATCGAGGTCAGCGAGGTTGTCTTTAATACCCCGTCCTTCACGATAAAGATGTTCTCACCGCTGCCCTCTGAGACATAGCCTTCGGTATCCAAAAGAAGCGCCTCGTCGTAGCCTGCTGAAACGACCTCCCTCTTGGCAAGGATGGAATTTACATAATTGCCCACGAGTTTCGCCTTTGACATGCAGCTATTTACATGGTTCCTGCACAGCGACGATATCTTTACCTTTATGCCGTTTGCCAACCCCTCTTCCCCAAGATACGCGCCCCATGCCCAAGCCGCTATCGCTACCCTCACCGGGTTATTTTTTGGAAAAAGGCCCATGCTCCCCGCGCCAAGATACGCTATGGGACGGATATAGCCGTCCTTAAGCCCGCTCTGCCTCATGGTCTCGACCGTCGCATCGTTTATCTCATCCTCTGTATAAGGTATCTCCATTAGGGCTATATGCGCTGATGCGAAGAGCCTCTCCGTATGCTCGAGGAGCCTGAAGATGGCCCTTCTTCCGTCCTCGCACCTGTAGCACCTTATCCCCTCGAATACCCCAAGCCCATAGTGGAGCGTATGCGTGAGTATGTGGACATTCGCGTCATCCCAGTCCACGAACTTGCCGTCCATCCAGATCTTCTTGCCCTTGTCCATCCCAGAAGGCTCCTTTACTCTCGATTTGATCTTTTTCCCTGCCCGGTAATTCAATTACCCCGCCATAAGCGGCGGGGGTGCTCTGCGCACGGCACAATCTCAAATCGTGCGCTTTTAGAAAACGGCTCTTTCTGCGAATAGCACGCTTGAGAACCGCCCGGGCCAGGCGTGTCGGCAAGGTAATTGCCTTTTATATAGCTCGGCTTTTACCCGCCCTTAAAAGGGCGGGACTGCGCCGGGCACCCGATTAAAATTTCCTGTCCGCCGCTTATTTAAAAATATCAGAACCCTTCGCCTGCGGCCTTGTCCTGATCCTCAGGCCCGTAATTAATTATACCGACAGGCTCTGCCAGCCCCTTCTTCATCATGACGCAGGTCCCCTCGAATATTACCCCCTCGCCTATAATAAGCGTAGGGGTTTTTATATCCCCGAACATCTTAGCAGGGGATTTAAGCTCGACCCTGTTAGATGCCTCGAGCGTTCCCTTTACCTCTCCTGTTACTATGGCGCTCCCGACCTTTATATTGCCTTCGATATATGCGCCATCTCCCACGACCAGAGCGCCTGTGGCGCTCACCGTGCCCTTAAAGTGGCCGTCAATGCGTACCGTATTATCAAAGCTGAGCCTGCCTTCCAAGCTCATGCCCTTGCCAATAAAGCCTATTACCTCTCCTGCCTTTTTCATGTCCTCTTTTCCTTTTCCGAACATAGCGCCTCCTTGTCGTCCAGCGATTAGACCATTCTAAGCAGGCACCCTGAAAACAACAAGCGCAATAGTCACAAAATCTTATTTCGAGATAGACCTGAGGAGCTCTACTATCCGCTCTCTCTCGTCAGCGGAGAAATAATTTATCTCGATCCTGCCCTTGCCCTTGCGGTCTTTTACAGAGATCTTTGTCCCGAATATCTCCCTAAGCTCCCCTTCAAGCGGGCTGTTCGCGGACGCGGACTTCTTATTCTTCCTTTTTTCGGCAGGGCCTCTGTTCGCAAGCTCTTCTGCTTCCCTTACGGAGAGCCCCTTTGTGATAATGGCCCTGCAAAGCTCAACCTGCGCAGAATGAGCGTCCAAAGAAAGCAGGGCCCTTGCGTGCCCCATTGTGATAGTCCCTTTTATGAGCTCTTCCTTTACTTCAGGCTGGAGCTTAAGAAGCCTTAAGTAGTTCGCGACGGTAGCCCGTTCTTTACCGACCCTCTTTGCGACCTCTTCCTGAGAAAGGCCGAAACCCATTAAACTCTTATAGGCCTCTGCCTCTTCTATGGCGTTTAAGTCCTCCCTCTGGATATTCTCGATTATCGCGAATTCCAGCGCCTCCTCATCCGTTGCCTCTGTTATAACGACAGGGACTTCGGTTAGCCCTGCCATCCGGGAGGCCCTCCACCTCCGCTCGCCGGCAATGAGTTCAAAGCCGTCCGGGGTCCTCCTTACGATAAGGGGCTCTATAATACCTTTTTCTTTAATAGAATCAGATAGTTCCTTTAAGGCCGGCTCATTGAAGCTCTTCCTCGGCTGGGCCTTATTCGGGCTTATATCCATAACCGGGCATAGGAAGTACTTTTCCTTTGACCTTTCAACAGGTTTTTCGGCATCCCCTATGAGCGCGCCAAGCCCTCTTCCCAAGACCCTTTTTTTGTTAAGCATGCTAAACCTCTTCTATATTGGGATAAGTATTTGATTATCCTATTGTTTTTCCAAAAGGAGGATCTCTTTCGCTAAATCCATGTAGCTTAAAGCCCCTCTGGAGTGGACATCGTATAGTATTACGGGCTTACCGAACGAAGGGCTCTCAGACAGCCTAACATTCCTCGGGATGACGGTCTTAAAGGCCTTATCCTTAAAATGCCCCCTTATATCCTCCTCGACCTGATGGGCGAGGTTGTTCCGCGAGTCGAACATGGTTAAAAGGATCCCCTCTATCTCAAGCCTCGGGTTGAGCTTTGCCTTTATAAGGTCTATTGTCCTCATTATCTGGCTTATGCCCTCAAGGGCGTAGTATTCGCACTGGAGCGGTATCAGCACCGAATCAGCGGCTACAAGGGCGTTTACAGTAAGGAGGCTAAGTGAAGGCGGGCAGTCGATGAAGATATAATCGAAGTGGCCCTCAACAGTTGAGACGCACTCTTTCAACCTGTATTCCCTTTTAGGGTCGTCAACCAGCTCTACCTCAGCGCCTATGAGGTCTATAGAGGACGGGATTATCTTAAGGAACCTCAGCTCTGTATTCTTAAGGAGATCCCGCATCTCCTCCTGCCCTATAATGGCATTATAGACGCCGGAGGTACCGTTCTTCTCGATCCCCAGCCCGCTTGAGGCGTTGCCCTGCGGGTCGAAATCTATTAGAAGGACCTTCTTTTCAGCCACTGCGAGCGAGGCGGCGAGGTTAACCGCTGTTGTAGTCTTGCCGACACCGCCCTTCTGGTTCGCTATGGCGACGATCCTTCCCATTAACATCTATCCCTTAATGTCCTGTTGAAAATGAATAGCGCGCGCACTCCCTGAAGCTTGCCGGGAGATTCAATTCAAAAAGATTAAAACATTTTGGCATTACATTCAAGAGAAAAAGAATGATTTTTAAAAATTGGCATATTGGGGCTAAAAAATATATTCTTAATTAGGGCTTTTAGTGCATTTTAGTGCAAATGTTCCACGTGGAACATATTTAAAATCTTTTTGTATTAAAAACCATAGGGCATAGTGTGCAGCGACCGTAGGGGCGGAGGGTGCACTGCGCACGGCAAATTCCCAAGCTCAGCCACCCTTAAAACGCAACTCTTTTTGCAAATAGGCGCCGCTTAAGAAGCGCCCGCCGCAGGCGCGAGCCGGGGAAGATGCCTTAGGGCGCGTAGCGACCTTAGGGGGCGAGCGAGGAGGCTGGAGGTTGCAGGGAGCCAACCCCTATGCCCAAAAGCAATCACAGGGCGCAAAAAGGCATTTTCAGGTGTAAAGGAGTAATCTTTTGTTCCACGTGGAACATTATGCCTTCCTGAATATGACCATAGTATTCTTCCTATCCTCAAAAGGGACTTTGATTTCGTGTATTTCCGGGCCCTCTATCCCTTTAAAGCCCCTTATCTCCTCTAATTCCCTTTCAAAAGCAGGGCCTTTTATGGCTATAATAGTCCCTCCTTTAACTGAAAAAGGAAGGCTGAATTCAAGGAATCTCGAAAGCTCGGCGAACGCCCTTGAGATTACGCAATCGAACGAGGCGCTGTATCTCTCAATGATTTTTGGGTCCTCAGCCCTGCCGGGGATGGCTTCTATCCCTTTTAGCCCGAGCGTCCTGATAATATGCCTTATAAAATGGACTTTTTTCTCAACCGAATCAATAAGAGTGGCTTCGATGGCAGGTATTGCTATCTTTAAGGGTATGCCCGGGAACCCTCCGCCTGAGCCTATATCGAGCAGCCTTCTACAGTCTTTTATAAAGGGATATGGGGTGAGGGAATCGAGAAAGTGCCTTATAACTATCTCTTTTTCAGATTCTATGGAGGTGAGGTTAATCTTTTTATTCCACGCCTTAAGCTCTTTTAAATATATTAGAAATAGCCTTGAATCCTCATCGGTAAGGTTTATCCCAAGCTCAAAGGCCCCGTTTTTCAATATATTTTTAAGTTCTCTCTCTTCCATTTAAATAAATGTTCCACGTGGAACAAAAATAGTTTCTCGGCTCTTCAGATAAAGGCTTTTTGCGCCCTGCCGGGCACTTTTGGGCATAGGGCTCGGCTCCCTGCAGCCACCAACCACCTCGCTCGCCTCGTAAGGTCGCTGCGCGCCCTAAGGCTTCTTCCCCGGCTCGCTCGCTTCTAAAGGCGGGCAGTTCTTGTGCGAACCTATTTTAGATAAAGAAAGCTTACTAACATATGCAGGATTTCGGTATTTGCCGTGCGCATAGCACCCTCCTTCCCCCTCGCTCGCCCTACCCCCATCCCCCCTCCATCTGATGACCGCTACACCCTATGCCCTAATTTATTTAAAAACAAATTTTCCGAAGTAAATGTTCCACGTGGAACATTTACCTGTAAGCCCCGATCTTCTTTAGGTGGACCATGAGCATGGAGATGGCCGCCGGGGTCATGCCTGATATCCTGCTCGCCTGCCCTATCGATTCCGGCCTGAATTTTTCAAGCTTCTCCCTTATCTCGGTCGAGAGACCTGAGACCTCATCTAAATGGAGGTCTTGAGGTATCCTTATCCCCTCTATTTTTTTGAACCTTTGGGCCTCTTCACGCTGTCTTTTTATATACCCCTCGTATTTTGTCTCAATCTCTATGGCCTCAGCCACCTCCAAGGGGACTGAGAAATCCTTATTTATAAGGGTATAGACAGAGCGTAGATCGATACCGGGCCGCCTTAGGAGCTCTTTTAAGGTGATCGACTTCTTTATTTCCTCTCCAGAAAGCTTTGAAAGGGCTGAGTTTACTTCAAAAGTGGGGTTTACCCTTGTATTTTCAAGAAAGCTCCTTACCCCCTCGGTTATCCTCCTTTTCTCAAGAAAATTATCGTAAATACCCCCCTTTACAAGCCCAGCCTCAAAGCCCTTGTCCCTAAGCCTCTCATCCGCATTATCTTCCCTTAAAATGAGTCTGTACTCAGCCCTTGAGGTGAACATCCTGTAAGGCTCTTTTGTCCCTTTTGTTACCAGGTCGTCTATCATGACCCCGATATAAGCCTCGGACCTGTCGAGGATGAGCGGGGGTGCGCCTTTTACCTTTAAGGCCGAGTTTATCCCTGTGATGAGCCCCTGCGCAGCGGCCTCTTCATAGCCCGATGTGCCGTTTATCTGTCCGGCGAGGAAAAGGCCTTCTATGGCCTTTGTCTCAAGGCTCAGCTTCAATTGAGTTGGCTCGATATAATCGTACTCTATGGCATATCCCGGCCTTAGGATCTCGACCTCCTCAAGGCCTTCTACAGTCCTTAGGAACTTAAGCTGGACGTCTACGGGGAGGGATGTTGAAAGACCGTTGGGATAGACCTCTTTGGTATCATAGCCCTCAGGCTCAAGGAATACCTGATGCCTTATTCTATTCGGGAATTTAACTACCTTATCCTCAATCGAAGGGCAGTACCTTGGCCCTGTGCCCTCTATAACCCCGCTATAAAGGGGGGAGCGGCCGAGGTTCTCCCGTATTACCCTATGCGTCTCCGCATTCGTGTAAGTTATATGACATGGTATCTGAGGCCTTTTTATGGGAGGGGAAGTGAAGGAGAAAGGCTTGATTTCATTGATGTTTTGTAGCTCCTGAGCCTTTAGCCTATTATAATCTATCGTCCTTCCGTCAAGCCTCGGGCAAGTTCCTGTCTTAAGCCTGCCCATCTTAAAGCCGAACCCTTTTAAGTTATCTGAGAGCTCGAAGCTCGCGGAGTCGCCCGCCCTTCCGCCCGGGTAATTGTAAAGGCCGATATGAATTAGGCCCTTAAGAAAAGTGCCTGTGGTAATAATAACTGTTTTTGCGCCGAGCTCCTCGCCGGTATTGAGCCGGATGCCCTTTATTTGTCCGTCCTCGACTATAAGGGATTCGACAGTTGACTGCCTTAAATGGAGGTTTTGCGCGGCCTCAAGCGCGGACTTCATCCTGAGCCTGTAAAGTGTCCTGTCTGCCTGCGCGCGGGTAGCCCGGACAGCAGGGCCCTTGCTGTCATTTAAGGTCCTGAACTGGATGGCTGTATCGTCTATGGCTTTGGCCATCTCTCCGCCGAGCGCGTCTATCTCTTTTACGAGGTGGCCTTTCGCGATCCCTCCGATAGCGGGGTTGCAGGACATCTGGCCGATGGTATCGAGGTTCATGGTTACGACAAGGGTAGAAAGCCCCATCCGGGATGCTGCCAAAGCCGCCTCGCACCCGGCGTGCCCGGCGCCTATTACTATGCAATCGTATTTTCGACCCATTTTTTCGCCCGTCCTGTCCATAAGGTGTTGAATTTATTATTTTATATATCTATTCAGCAGGTGTCAACGAATCTATTTACCATAGGGCCCGAAACCCCGTTTTATTGTGCCAAAAATCTTCTAATGCTTTGATTTTTCTGAATAATAACAAAATTATTGACAATGTTTAAAAAACCTGTATACTTCATCCTTATGCCCAAAACGAAAGCAAAAAATAAAGCTATAAAGAGGGAGCAGCCTAAGGCAAAAAGCCTAAAAACCGCAAAGAAGGCCTCTGTCTCAATGCCGAAAGAAGAGAAGCGTCCGATGAAGACAAGCGCAAAAGAAAAAGCAGAGAAGAAAGGCAAGATCCCTTTTAAAAAGGAAGTGACTCAGAAGCTCCTCGCGGCAAAGGGCAAGATCCTTCAGGAGGTCTCCCAGAAGATAAAAAGCGAGAGCAATGTCCTTAAACACGAGATAGGCGATATCTACGATATAGCGAGCAACGAAAGGGAGCGGGAGCTTACGCTCATGCTCGGCGACCGCGACAGGGAAAAACTCTCCGAGATAGAGGACGCCCTTGAGCGCCTTAAAGAAAATGTCTACGGCGTATGCGAGGAATGCGGGGAGCCTGTGGCCGAGGATAGATTAAGGGCGCTGCCTTCCACCCGTGTCTGCGTCGAATGTCAGTCCAAGATGGAGAGGGAACAGAAAATAAAGGGGACAAGGTTCGAGGAGGAGTCAGGACTCGGCATACTTGAGAGGACTGAGTCTGACGAAGAGGAGTTCTAAACCTTTTAAAAATGAGCTCTTATTAAGCCGGGCTTCATGCCCGGCTTTTTATTTGAAGGAAGATGAAAGACCCGTTCGTAAAAAAATTAGCCTTTGCCGCCGTAATCGTCTCGGCGCTTATCCTCATAGCTGTACCCTTCTACCTTAAAAGACAAAAAGATAGCATAACATACACCCGCAACCTCATGGGCACGATCGTGCAGATCACTCTGATGAGGGGCGAGCGCGCCCGATTCGATGCGGCTTCAGATGCGGCGTTCGATGAGATAAAAAGGCTTGAGGCGCTCTTCAGCTCCTATATGCCTGAAAGCGACGTATCAAGAATATCGAGGGAGGCCGGCCTCAGGCCCGTAAAGGTATCGCCTGAGGTAACGGAGGTTGCAGGCAAGGCGATCGGAGTGGCTGATATCTCAGGAGGGGCATTTGACCCGACCGTGGGAGCGCTTTCAAAGGTCTGGGGCCCATCGGGGGAAAAGGGATATGTGCCGTCAAAGGAAGAGGTAGGCAGGCTCCTGCCGCTTGTTGGCTATAAGGAGATGGAAATAGACAAGGCGTCATCCACAATATTTTTAAGGAAAAAAGGGATGGCCCTGAACCTCGGCGGGATAGCGAAGGGGTATATAATCGATAAAGCAGCTCAAGTCTTAAAGGCCAATGGCGTCGAGCGCGGTATAATCCACGCCGGCGGCGACATGGTGGTATTCCAAGAAGACGAGGAGAGGCAGTTCATCATAGGCATCCAGCACCCGAGGGAGAAAAAACTGCTCGGCGAGGCGCACCTCTATAACGGCGCTGTGGCGACATCAGGCGACTACGAGAGGTTCTTTATAAAGGACGGGGTCAGATACCATCACATCCTCGACCCTAAGACAGGCTTTCCCGCGACAAGGTCGATAGCGGTTACCATCATAGCAAAAGACCCTGCGATAGCCGATGGGCTCTCAACGGCGGTGTTCGTCTTGGGGCCTAAGGAGGGGATGGGGCTGATCGGGAAAATCGACGGGGCGGAAGGCGCGATTACGGGCGCTGACGGCAAGGTGACAGTATCTAAGGGGTTTGAGGGCTGGCTCGCGGACAGCTCAAAAACGAAATATTAGCTGAATTAATCCCTCTTCCAA
>JAUSLB010000267.1 GCA_030646655.1 Deltaproteobacteria bacterium
GGTCGGGGGTTCGATTCCCCCCGCCGGCTCCAGATTAAGGCCTCCCGAAGTCCTTGACCGCCATTCTTCCTTAAATCGGTTCTTAATAACAACAGCTTCTAAATATACTTTATGGATTTTAAAGTCAAGGTAATAAGTCACACTTTTTTAAACATTTATGAAAAACCATGGATTTTTAAGGAGTTCTTGCGGCCCCCCTCTTCAGGGTTACGAAAAGGGGGGCCGCATTGGCCTATTGAGGGTTGTCGATAAGGCCGAGGAGAGCGTCAGCAGGGACATACCCTGGTAGGAGCCTTGAGTCAGGCAGGATTATCGCGGGCGTGCCCCTAATCCCGAGCTCTTCGGCAAGCTTAATGTTGTTGTCCACTTCCGGCGTCTCGCATTCAGCCTTGGGGAGCTTTTTCCCTGAGAATGCGTCGTCGAGGAGCTTCGCGGACTTTTCGCACACTATGGCCTTGCTCTTCTCGTAAGCCCCCGGGTGGATGGGCAGCGGGTACATCTTAATGTAGAAGGCTATGTCCTTCCTCTTCTCTATTATCTTCTTTATCTCTTCGTGGAGCTTGGAGCAGTACGGGCAGTCAGGGTCGTCGAAAACGATGACCTTTTTCTGGGCAGCCGGGTTGCCGAGGACTACGGCGTTTTCAAGAGGGATCTTCTTTAAATCGACCTTCTTTAAAGGCGCGCTCTCGCCGAGCTTTTCGAGAGGGGTAATATTGAATTTACCCTCTATCAGGTTTTTTTTCGCGAAATCGACATATACGACAAAGACATTTTCGCCCTGAGTTATCTCGACCTCCCAGAGCCCCTTGACAGGGCTCATCCTGATATCCTTCACACTCGCCTTGAACCGCTCCGCCTTAAGGAGCTTTGAAGCCTCCTCGTTTGAAAGGCTGTGGCAGTCCGTGCACTTGCCCATGCAGCCCGGCCCCTCAAAGGCTAAGGCCGTATCAGCGGCATGGGTCGAGAACGCGTAAGCGAGGGTAAATACCGCAAGCAGCAAGATCCTTTTTATCATTTTATCTCCTGTTCCCCTGATTTAAAAAATAGCCCGGAAAGGGCTTTTAAAAAGGGCCTTGAGGCCCTGAATGCGCGAAAAAGATCATTTGATCCCGAGGACATCCTGCATGTCATAGAGCCCGTTAGGCTTATCGACGACCCAGACGGCGGCCTTTACCGCGCCCATGGCGAAGGTGTCCCTCGAAGAGGCCCTGTGCGTAAGCTCTATCCTCTCCCCTATGCCGCCGAAAAGGACCGTATGGTCGCCGACTATGTCTCCCGCGCGGATGCTCTGGATGCCTATGTCCTCAGGCCTCCTCTCCCCGATTATCCCCTTCCTCTCGTATACAGCGACCTTCTCGAGGTCCCTCTTAAGCGTAGTGGCTATGACCTCTGCTATCCTTATGGCCGTTCCTGAGGGGGAGTCCTTTTTATGCCTGTGGTGCGCCTCGATTATCTCTATATCGTAGTCAGAGCCGAGCACGGCCGAGGCCTGAGAGACGAGCTTAAGAAGGAGGTTTACCCCGATGCTCATGTTCGGCGCCATAACGGCGCGGGTCTTCAGGCACAGCTCCTTTATCAATTCTCTCTGGTGGAGCGAGAAGCCCGTAGTGCCGATTACGACCGCTTTATTCAGCTCAACCGCGTCCTCCAGGACCTTCATCGAGGAATCGGGGGTGGAGAAATCTATTATGACATCTGCCTTTTTAAACGCCTTTACCCTGTCAGAGGTTATCTTGACCCCGGCCCTGCCCCTCCCCGCCGCCTCTCCGGCGTCTTTGCCGAGCGCGGGGGAGTCCTCCCTTTCAAGCGCGCCGCTAAGCTCTATCCTGGGGTTCCCGGCGAGCGCGCCTACGATAGCCGTCCCCATCCTTCCGGCGGCGCCTGTGACCGCTGCGTGTATCATCTTTAGCTCCTTGCGCCGAGGCCGTATGCCTTAAGCACGCTTATAAGCCTTGCCCTGTTCGCCTCGGACATCCTTGTAAGAGGGAGCCTGAACTCCTCTTCTACCATGCCCATGATGGATAAGGCTGTTTTCACGGGTATAGGGTTCGTCTCTATGAACATGGCCCGGTGGAGGGGCTGTAATCTAAAATGGAGCCTCTTGGCCTCATCCATCTTCCCTGAGAGAAAACTATTGACCATGCCTGACATCTCTTTGGGCATTATGTTCGAGGTGACGGAGATTACGCCGTGCCCGCCGATAGATAATAGCGGCAGTGTCGTATAATCGTCCCCTGAAAGGACTAAAAAGCCCTTCCTCGAAAACTCAATTACGTCGCTTACCTGCTTTAGGTCCCCGGTCGCCTCTTTTATCCCGATTATGTTCTTGACCTCGGATAAGCGCGCCACTGTCTCGGGGAGCATATTTACGCTCGTCCTGCCCGGCACATTGTAGAGGATAATGGGGATGTCCACCTCTTCGGCGACCTTCTTATAATGCTCGTAGAGGCCGGGTTGGGTGGGCTTGTTGTAGTACGGCGTTATAAGGAGCGCGGCGTCCGCCCCTGCCTTTTTGGCGTGCCTGGTAAGTGCTATAGTCTCCGAGGTCGAGTTCGAGCCTGTGCCGGCTATGACCGGGACCCTGCCTGCGGCCGCCTCTATGGTGAGCTCTATTACCCTGTTATGCTCCTCATAGGAAAGGGTCGCGGACTCCCCTGTCGTGCCGCAGGGAACTACCCCGTTCGTGCCGTTTAATATCTGGAAATCAATGAGCCTCTTTAGCCCCCCTTCGTCTATATTACCGTCCCTGAAGGGCGTTATAAGGGCGGTAATGGAGCCTGTGAACATCTTAGTCCTCCTTTAAAATAGCGGCCTTAGGCCGCTTTAACAGGATGCTGAAAAAGTCCGTCCTGGGATTTTTCAGGACACGATTTGGCCGGACTGCCTCCGTCCAATCCTTACAAATTGCTCGACTTTTCGGTCTCGCAATTGCACAATCCATAAACAAGAGCGGATTGTGGCTGGTAAGGAAACCTACATTTATTTGGCTCGCCTTGTCACTTCGTGAGCCGGCGAGCACCCAGAGGCAATCCTTCTCCCGTAAGGGGGATTGCCTATCAGGTTGCGGCTTGAAGCAACCTGATAAAGCTTAAATATTAAAAGCCCCTGTGAAGACCTCTTCCGCAGGGCCCGTCATGTAGGCGTGGCCGTCTTTTGACAATTCTATCTTAAGTATACCGCCTTTGAGGAGCACAGAGACCTTATCGCCGGTAAAACCCTTTAGGTTCGATACAACCGCCGCCGCGGTGGCCCCCGTGCCGCAGGCAAGGGTCTCTCCAGCCCCCCGCTCCCAGACGCGCATCTTTATCCGCTTGCTGTTTATGACCTCGATGAACTCGACATTAGTCCTTTTGGGGAAGAACTTATTCACCTCGATCAAAGGCCCGTACTTCCCGACAGGGAATGAATCGACATCGTCAACGAATATGACGCAATGGGGGTTTCCCATCGACACGCAGGTGATCTTAAAGGCCGTATCATTGACGGCGAGCGGGAGGTCTATAATCCTTCCTTCGCGCACCGTGGGGATGAGCCTTCCCTCAAGCTCCGGGACGCCCATGTCGACCTTGACGAGCTTGCCGTCCCTTGAGGGCCTTATTATCCCGGCAAGGGTCTCTATGTCGAGCGTCTTCTTCTTCGAGAGCCCCCTTTTCCAGATGTAGCTCGCAAGGCACCTTACGCCGTTGCCGCACATCTCGACCCTTCCGCCGTCGCTGTTGTATATGTCCATCCTGAAGTCGGCTTTTTTTGAGGATCTGAGTATCAGGGCCTGATCGAACCCTATGCCGAACCTCCTGTCAGAGAGCCTCTTTAAGAGCTTGGGGGCGTTTTTTATCTCTTTTTTGCGGGAATCGAGGACGATAAAGTCGTTCCCGAGGCCGTGCATCTTGGTGAAATCCATCCTCATGGTCGTAGGGCTACTTCCTCCTCCGCTTCTTTGTGGATACCGGCCTCTCGCCCCTTATCAGGTCTGAAAGGCTCTCGCGCTTTCTTATTACATGGAACTCTTTGCCCGCTACCATCACTTCCGCTGCGCGGGGCCTCGTATTATAGTTGCTCGACATGGAAAACCCGTAAGCCCCGGCGCTCATCACGGCCAGATAATCGCCGGATCTCACATCGGGCAGTATCCTGTCCTTTGCGAGGAAGTCCCCGCTTTCGCATATAGGGCCGACGACATCGGCGGTTATCTCCCCGCCGGAATTCTCTCTTACGGCCTTTATTGCGTGGTATGAGCCGTAGAGGCTGGGCCTTGCCAGATCGTTCATAGCGGCGTCAACTATGATAAAGTTCTTCTCCGAGCCCTTCTTAGTATATAAGACCTTTGTGGCCAAGATGCCGGCGTTCCCGACTATCGACCTTCCGGGCTCGAATATGAGCGTCACGCCGAGCCCCTTTGTCCCTTCTATTACCGCCTCGCCGTACCTGCTCGGGTGCGGGGGCGCCTCCGTATCGTAGGTGATGCCGAGCCCGCCGCCCATGTCGAGGTATTTTATCTCTATGCCTTCGCTCCGGAGCGTCCTTAGCAGCTCTTTTGTCTTAGCGAGCGCGTCGATAAAAGGCTCGATCTTCGTTATCTGCGAGCCTATGTGGCAGTCGACGCCCATCGGATTAACATTCTTAAGGTTATTCTTAGCGTTTATGTATTCCTTTATAGCCGCTTTCGTCTCAATGCCGAATTTGCTGTTCTTAAGGCCTGTTGAGATATAAGGGTGCGTCTTTGGGTCAACGTCCGGGTTGACCCTTATCGCTATCCCCGCCTTTTTTCTGAGCCTCCCGGCTATTCTGTTAACGGAGGCAAGCTCCTCGGAGGATTCCACATTGAACATGAGTATGCCCTTTTTTAAAGCGTACTCGATCTCGTCCTCCCTCTTGCCCACCCCTGAGAATACTATCTTTTTCGTGTCAGCTCCGGCCTTTAGAGCCCTGAAGAGCTCTCCTCCCGAGACTATGTCAAAGCCGCTCCCCTGCCCGGCGAATGTCTTTAGCACAGCGATATTGGAGTTCGCCTTGATAGAGTAGCATATGAGGTGAGCTACCTTTGAGAAGGCCGCGCCGTAAGCCTTATAATGCCTCTTTAGGGTCTTTGAGCTGTAGATATAGACAGGGGTGCCGCACTCCTTTACTATCCTCGATACGGGCACGCCCTCGGCGTAAAAGCTCTTCCCCTTATATCCGAAAAAATGCATCTCCTCTAAACCCTCCTCCTAATCCCTGTACGCGGAACAATCCTTACATTTTACAACAAGAGCCCGTTACTTTCAAAAAGATAAAAGGG
>JAUSLB010000270.1 GCA_030646655.1 Deltaproteobacteria bacterium
GGAATTGAACCCTCAATGAGGGATTAAAAAATCTTTATACCGTGAAAACTACTTTGCCAGAAGCGCCTCGTGCTGGGAAAAGCCGAAAAGGAAGACGAGCGCCGGCACTACGATTATGCCGCCGCCTATGCCGATGAGCCCGCTTGTGACGCCTGCCGCGAGGCCCAGAAGAAGGAATAAAAATATCTGCATGCCCCCCGGTTGAAGGAGTATATACCATAAAATTTTTAAAATTTAAATACAAGTCTTAAGAGGGCCTGAAGGACGAGGAAACCCACGTCTTTGGCGAGCTCTTTCGGCTCTATCGGAGGCTCATCGAGGCCGGCGAGCCCGAGGGTGGAGGGGGCTGAGATATTCGATACATCGAGCTCTTTTTGCAGGCGCCTGAGGGTCTCCATATCCGGTTTGAACAGCCCGTTGTCTTTCTTAAATGACTCCTTGTGTCTTGCGTATTTGCCGAGCTCCCCCCTATTGAGCCAGAGGCCGTGGCATTGGGTGCACCTCTTAATCGAGGCGTCCTTGGGCAGGAAAGGGTCTGTAAAGGGTATCAGCCCTACCTCGCACCTCGGGCACTTGTCGCTGCCCGCCTTTTCGACGACCGGGGAGGCGAGCGCCTTTAGGTCAACCTCCCCGAGGCCCTTTATCGCCTTTGCCTTTACGAAATAGAGCTCCCATTTGTCGAACCAGACCCCGCCGCAATCCGGGCACTGGTCGAGCAAAAGGAACCTCCCGTATGTCGCCTCTGCGTAGGCCTCCTTGAGGTCGCCCCCGCATCCGGGGCAGAATATCTTTTTGTCCTTCGCTCCCTCTCCCATTTAAGCCTTTCCTCCAGCCCCGGCATAGCCCATCCTCCTTAGCCGCTCTACCCGCTCCTTTACGGGCGGGTGCGTTGAGAGCACGTCCGCGAAGAACCCCTCCTTCTCATCGAGCTTTCTTTTTAACGGGTCGCTTATGAAAAGGTGCGCCGTGCCCCTGCGCGCCGTTCTTAAGGGAGAAGTGGCAGAGGCGATCTTCTCTAAGGCCGAGGCCAGCGCAAGGGGGTTACGGGTGAATTCCGCCGCTCCCGCATCCGCCTGATATTCCCTGCTCCTCGATACGGCCATCGCGATTATCCTCGAAACAAAGGGAGACAGGAGCACGAAGAGGGCTATTACAAGGAGGGCCAGCGGGTGAAGCCCCCTTTCCTTAATGTTCCTCCTCGGCCTTATGCCGCCGTACCTCCATGTCCTTACCGCCCAGTCCGTCAAAATAGATACGGTGCCCACGAGCACCGTTACGACGGTCATCGTAAGGATGTCGTAGGATTTTATATGGCCCATCTCATGGGCGATGACCGCCTGAAGCTCCTCCCTGTTCATTGTATCTAACAGCCCCTGCGTCACGCCTACGACTGAATCCTCCGGGCTTCTGCCCGTTGCGAACGCGTTCGGCGCGGGGTCAGGCAGGATATAGACCTTCGGCATGGGCAGCCCTGAAGCGAGCGCCATCTCGGTTACGACATTATGGAGCCTTTTATGCGAGGGGTCTTCGAACTTCAGGCTCTCGGCTCCAAGCGAGCGGAGAACTATGGAACTGCCGAAATAATATGACACAAAGCCGTTTATAGAGGCGAATGATGCGGCCAAGATAGTGGCTACAGGCAGCCTCCCAAGATCGACCGTCCCGTATGTATAGATGTCTATTGAGAGGCCGATGAGGGTTACAAAAACAAAAAACCCCAGCATGAGGAGCATCGTTATCCTCCGGTTTCTTGCCTGCTGGGAGTAGATGTCGGTCATGGGGGGGGTCTTAAGGCCGCTTCATCCCGAGGTCAACCTTGGGGGCCTGCCTCTCCGCAACCTCAGCCTGAAAATAATCCGCCTTCTGAAAGCCGAGGGCGGAGGCTATAAACACCGTGGGGAAGACGGACTGCTTTATATTGAACTTGGCGACGAGGTCGTTATAGAACTGGCGGGCGAACCCTACGCGGTTCTCGGTAGAGGTAAGCTCTTCCTGCAGCTGAAGTATGTTCTTGTTGCTCTTAAGGTCCGGGTAGTTTTCTACGAGCGCGAATAGCCTGCCCAGCGCCTGCGTGAGCATGTTCTCCGCCGCGCCCTTCTCGCCGACAGAGCCCGCGCCCATGGCCTTGGCGCGCGCCTCAATGACCTTGTTGAGCGTGTCCCTCTCGAACTCCATCGCGCCCTTGACGGTGTTTACGAGGTTTGGTATGAGGTCGTGGCGCCTTTTAAGCTGTACGTCTATCTGGCGCCAGGCGTTCTCGACCTGATTTTTTAAGGTGACGAGGCCGTTATAGGCGAGTATCGCCCAGAGCACGATGATTACTACTATCGCTGCGACGATTATCGTTCCGTACAAGCCGCCTCCTTTTCAGATGCGCCGGGTTAAGGGCGCGGTTAGGGGGACTATTTATCGGGTTTTCTGAAGAAAAGGTCGTGAAGGGTATAGACCTCCTTTACGGCGTACTCCCTTACGCCCGAGGGCAGAGTTATTACCACATCGTCGCCTTCTGCTTTGTTTAAAAGGG
>JAUSLB010000274.1 GCA_030646655.1 Deltaproteobacteria bacterium
AGCGTGCCTATTCGCAGAAAGAGCCGTTTTCTAAAAGCGCACGATTTGAGATTGTGCCGTGCTGAGAGCACCCCCGCCGCTTATGGCGGGGTAATTGAATTATGATAATACGGGTGAACGGCGAAGAGAGGATAATCGAGGACGGCACGACCATAGAAGCCCTCCTGAACGAGCTTAAGATAAAGCCTCAGGCCATGGCAGTTGACCTCAACAGGGAGATAATCCCAAAGAGGCTCTATAATAACACCATGCTAAAGGACGGCGATTCGCTTGAGATAGTAAGGATGACGGGGGGAGGGTAATCTAAATTAGATACGCGGCACTTTCCAGTCCCGCTATAAAAGAGGAGATTATTTTTCATGGCTGATGTTTTAAAGATAGGTAAAAGGACATTCAGATCCCGCCTGATGGTAGGCACAGGGAAATACCCTTCAAACGAGATAATGAAAAAGGCCTTGGAGGCCTCAGGCGCCGAGGTCGTTACGGTCGCGGTAAGGCGGGTGAACCTGGACAGGTCAAGCGAATCGCTCCTCGACCATATAGACCTCAAGAAATACACGCTTCTCCCCAACACAGCCGGGTGCTATACGGCACAGGACGCGATAAGGACGGCGCGGCTCGCAAGGGAGGCGTTCGAAACCGAGTTTGTAAAGCTCGAGGTCTTAGGGGATGACAGGACGCTATTCCCGGATAACGAGGCCCTGCTTCAAGCCGCGAAGGTGCTCATAAAAGAAGGCTTCACCGTTCTCCCATATACGAACGACGACCCGATAATGGCAAAAAAACTCGAAGAGGCAGGCTGCGCGGCTGTTATGCCTCTGGCGGCCCCTATAGGCTCAGGCCTCGGCATAAGGAATCCGTACAATATTATGATAATACTTGAGACGATAAAGGTTCCCGTGATCGTGGACGCGGGCGTTGGCACGGCGTCTGATGCGGCCATAGCGATGGAGCTCGGCTGCCACGGGATACTCATGAATACAGGGATAGCCGGGGCGAAAGACCCGGTATCCATGGCAAGGGCCATGAACCTCGCTGTAGAGGCGGGAAGGCTCGCGTTCCTCTCAGGCAGGATCCCCAAGAAGCTCTACGCAACGGCATCGAGCCCGCTTACGGGGCTTATAGAGTAGCGGGGATTGAGGGGAGGGATAGCAGGTTGCTTCAAGCCGCAACCTGCTAGACAATCCATGGAAGGATTGCCTAATTGCGAGACAAAAAAGTCGAGCAATTTGTGAGGCTTGGACGGAGGCAGTCCGGCCAAGCCGTGGCTGTAAAAGTCCAGGACGGACTTTTTTCAGCATCCTGTTGGTAACACACACTCTTGGCAGCGGGTAAATCAGGGATTGATCGATTCAGGAGGCTTATTGCACCCGATACTATTCAAATGGGGCCTGATAGAAATACGGTTCTACGGGCTTATGTATGTAATAGCCATACTTGTCGGGAGCTACCTTATCAAGACAGAGGTGAAGAGGAAGAATATCCGCATGACCGATGACGATGTCATGAACTTCATCATCTGGACCGTCATCGGCGGGGTAGTCGGAGCAAGGATATATTATGTGCTCTTCAATCTAAGCTATTACCTCTCAAACCCGAAGGAGATACCGGCCATATGGCACGGCGGGCTCGCGATCCACGGAGGCCTCATAGGAGGCATTCTCGTAGCTTGGCTGTACCTAAAAAGGCGGGAGGTCAAATTCTGGCGGATGGCTGACGCTGTGGCGCCGGTCATTATTCTCGGGCAGGCATTCGGCAGGTTCGGGAACTTCATGAACGGGGACGCGCACGGAAGGCCCACTACAATGCCGTGGGGCATAGTCTTTCCGCCCGGGTCCATCGCCGGGACCGAATTTCCCAACATCCCCCTCCACCCGACGATGCTCTATGAGCTTGCCATAAATTTTCTGATATTCTGCTTTCTCTGGTTCGGGCTTAGAAAAAAGGGGCACAGGGACGGCTTCATATTCGCGTCCTATATCGCGCTCTACTCTACAGGGAGGTTCATAGTAGAGCACTTCAGGGCCGATAGCCTGATGCTCGGCCCCATCAGGGTCGCTCAACTCGTGAGCATAACGATCGCCGTGACAGCCGCGGTCTTAATTATAAGTAAAAGGCTCTGGGAGCCTTCGACAAAGAGGGGTTAAGTTGTCCGGAGTTTATCTTGTTACAGACAGGCGGCTCGTCGGGGATATTGTAGAAGCTGTTGAAAGCGCCTTGGAAGGCGGGGTCAAACTCGTTCAGCTCAGGGAAAAAGACCTCGGAGGCAAAGACCTCCTTGAGCTTGCAAAAAAAATAAGGAAAAAGACCTTAGAGTTTGGAGCGAGGCTTATCATAAACGACAGGCTCGATGTAGCGCTATTATCCGGTGCGGACGGGGTCCACCTCGGGCAGAATAGCTTCTCCCCTAAGGACGCGAGGAAGATTATCGGCGGTAGAAGGCTTATAGGCGTTTCAACCCATTCGCTTGAGGAGGCAAAGAGGGCAGAGGCCGAGGGGGCTGACCTCATCACATTCGGCCCTGTATATTATACGGCATCCAAAGCCCCTTACGGAGAGCCGTTAGGCACGGGGTTGTTGAAAGAGGCATGCGGGAAGGTGAAAATCCCTGTCTATGCCATAGGCGGCATAAAAAGGGAGAATGTAAAAGAGGCAGCCGCTTCCGGCGCAGAGGGTGTGGCGGTCATATCTGCCATCCTCGGGAGCAGCGATATAAAAAGGAGCGCGGAAGAGCTTACGGGGGAGCTCAGGGATTTAAAAGCGGACAGAAAATAGGCAAGGGACTTTTCTGACAGGCGGGAACTCCTCTCCCGCCTATCGCCCAACAGATTCACCAAATTTAAGGGAGCCATTATGACCCAGCTTGAAGCAGCCCGTAAGGGCATAATAACAGAAGAGATGAAAAAGTCCGCGCTTTCAGAAGGCGTGGAGCCTGAGCACATAAGGAAGGGCGTAGAGGAGGGCGTGATAATAATAACGAAAAACCTCCTCCACCGCTCGATTAATGGCCTTGCCGTGGGCAAAGGCCTGAGGACCAAGGTAAACGCGAATATCGGCTCCTCGCAGGACCATGTGGATGTAAAAGAGGAGATCGAAAAGCTTAAGGCAGCTATAGAGGCAGGCGCTGACGCCGTGATGGACCTATCGACCGGCGGGGACTTAAACGGTATAAGAAGGGCGATTATGGATGAGTCCTCCGTGCCCATCGGGACGGTCCCTGTTTATCAGGCGGCTTACGACGCGAGGAAAAAGGGCAAATCCTTTGTGGAGCTCGAAGGAGATGAGATATTCGACTCCATCGAGACCCACGCTACCGACGGGGTTGACTTCGTCACGGTCCACTGCGGTGTGACGCAAAAATCCGTAGAGAGGATAAAAAAAGAGGGGCGCATAATGGGGATCGTCAGCAGGGGAGGGGCGCTTACTGCTGAGTGGATGAAGTTCAATAAAAAGGAGAACCCCCTGTTCGAGGACTTCCCGCGCCTCTTAAAGATCGCGAAAAAGTATGACCTCGTCCTAAGCCTCGGCGACGGCCTAAGGCCCGGATGCCTTGCGGACGCTACCGACAGGGGGCAGGTCCAGGAGCTTATAATCTTGGGAGAGCTCGCCAAAAGCGCCTCGGAAGAGGGCGTTCAGGTCATGATAGAGGGCCCCGGCCATGTGCCCATGGACCAGATAGAGGCGAATGTACTCTTACAGAAGAGGCTCTGCAACGGAGCGCCTTTCTATGTGCTCGGGCCGCTTGTAACGGACATCGCGCCCGGCTACGACCACATAACTTCAGCCATAGGCGGGGCCATAGCCGCTTCCGCAGGAGCGGATTTTCTCTGCTATGTGACGCCGAGCGAGCATCTAAGGCTCCCTACCATAGAGGATGTGAAGGAGGGCGTCATAGCCTCCAGGATCGCGGCCCATGCGGGCGATATTGCAAAGAAGGCAAAAGGCGCGATGGAGGCTGACATAAGGCTCGCCAAGGCGAGAAAGGCGATGGACTGGGACGGGCAGATAAGATTGTCGATAGACCCCAAGAGGGCGCGCAGTTTAAGGGATACCAGCCCGCCCGAGGACTCGGATGTGTGCACCATGTGCGGGAGCCTGTGCGCGATAAAGATACAGGGATAAAGTAATAAAAGTAAAAACCTTGCGGTATTATTAATCCCTTTTGCTATAAACAAAAAAGGCGGGCTTTTGGCCCGCCTTTCATTTTTGTCTTTGTCCTTCTTTACCCCTCAGCCACCTTTACGCAGTTCTTTCCGCTCCACTTCGACCTGTAGAGCGCGTCGTCGGCGTGGTTCACGAGGTCGCCTGAGTTCATCGCGCCCTTCTGGGGGTAAGAGGCCACCCCGAAGCTCATCGTGATCCTATCGTTCACGAGCCCGGCATAGGCGTGGCTCTCTATCATCTCCCTAATCCTTTCGGCCTCATCCACCGCGCCCTTAAGGAGCGTATGCGGCAGTATTACGGCGAACTCCTCCCCGCCGTAGCGCGCGACGATATCGGTCTTCCTGACGCCCCTTTTTACCATCGCGGCTATCTCTTTTAAAACTATGTCCCCGATCCTGTGGCCGTAGGTGTCGTTTACGTTCTTGAAGTTGTCTATGTCCATCATTATGAGCGAAAGCGGCGTTTCGTACCTGACGGCCCTCTCGAACTCCTCCTCGAGCCTTGCGTAGAAGAAGTTATGGTTATAAAGGGAGGTGAGCTGGTCTTTGACCGCTATCTCCTTGAGGAAATCCTTCTCCCTGCTGACCTTCTCGAAAAGCCGCGCGTTTTTCAGGGCGTAGAAAGAGGCGTTGGCCACGATCCTGCAGAAATTTATCTCTTTTTGCGTGAACCCATGCTCCCTCTTCCTCGTCCTCAGAAAGAGGGTGCCGAGGACCTCGTCGTTAAAGACTATCGGGACTATAAGGAGGCTCATGTCCTTAAGGGCCTGTATCTTGTCCTTTATGATGGACATGATGGGGTTGTTAACCACATCCTCAAGGGCAAGGGGGGCCTTGGTATTTATGACCTGCCTTATCTCCGGGTAGTTGGCGAGGTCGATCTTTAGCTCCTTGACCGAGGGGTCTTCGTGCGAGGCGAGGACATACCCCTCGTCATCCTTTACTATGAGGACGATAGAGCAGCGGACAGCCTCCGTAACCCACGCCACCTTTGTCACTATCGTATTAAGCACCTCGGAGGGGTCGAGGGTGGCGGACATGGCGTTCGATATCGCGAGTATCGTTTCAAGGTTCTTTTTGTCCTCTTCGATCTGCCTGTAGAAATCGCTTATGCGGAGCTGCGCCTTCACCCGGGCGATGAGCTCGGTCTCGTTAATCGGCTTTACTATGAAGTCGTCAGCGCCGTCAGAAAGAGAGCCTACGATCGTATCCTTGTCGCCCTGCATCGATACGATTATTATGGAAGGCCGGGAAGGGAGCAGCATATTCCTTATCTCCCTTAAGACCGTCCTGCCGTCCATGCCGGGCATAACGAGGTCAAGGAGCACCACCGAGGGTTTCCATTCGGGGATTACCTTAAGGCCTTCGCCGCCGTCCTGAGCGTGCTTCGTCTCATAGCCGTTTGAGCGCAGGATATCTTCGAGTATGGCCCTGTGGGTAAGGTTATCGTCTATGATGAGGACCCTGTTATTTTTAGTCCCGGTCCTTAATTCCAGATTAACACCCATCGCTGTTTGATCCTTTTGATGATGTCGGGTTCAAAAGATTCGCCCAAAGAGAATTCAATCCCTCACTGAGGGTTCAATTCCCCGAAGCTTGCTTCGAGACTTTTTCAGCATAGAGGTCTTCGATACCTCGCAGCTTGCTGCGGGGAGGTTCATTCAAAAAGCCTTGACAAAGGC
>JAUSLB010000286.1 GCA_030646655.1 Deltaproteobacteria bacterium
GTCCAGGACGGACTTTTTCAACATCCTGTTAGTCCTTGCAGCCTTGTTTTTTTAATCCGTTTTTATCAGTATATCCGTCCTTAATCCTTATCGCTATTAAAGAAGAATCTTGACCGATGAGAGCGCGTCTTTTTTCAGATATTCAGACGAAGGGCAAAGGGCCTTACATCCGTTTCAGGAGCGGCTCTCTACCGTCCTTAAACTCTCTCCGCATGCGTTCCGCAGGGGTCCGGATAAAAGAGCAGGCAATGATCTGGTCTGAGGCAAATAGGGGCCTTGATATGCCTTCTGAGGCCATTGTTCTGGCCGGGGGCCTCGGCACGAGGCTTAAGGGGGTCGTAAAGGACATCCCCAAGCCGATGGCAGAGGTGAACGGGAGGCCTTTTTTGAGCTACATACTCGATTATCTCGCACGGGCAGGGGTAGGCAGGGCTGTTCTATCGATAGGCTACAGGTACGGATCCATCAAGGATTTCTTCGGCCCTGCGTATAAGGACATGGAGTTGGATTACGCGATAGAGGATGAGCCCCTCGGCACCGGAGGGGCGATACTCGAGGCGATGAAGGCGGTTCGCGGGCAAGAAATCTTTATCCTGAACGGGGATACCTTCTTTGACTTGAGCCTCCAAGGGCTTATTAAGGCGCATAGGGATAGCCTTGCGGATATAACTCTGGCGCTTAAGCCCATGCGGGACCTCGACAGGTACGGGACGGTCATATTAAAGGGCGACAGGGTCGCCGGTTTCAGGGAAAAATCGTTCCAGAGCTCCGGGTACATAAACGGAGGGGTTTACGCGGTTAAAAAGAATATAGCGGAGAGGCTAAAGGCGCTCGGCTTGAAGAGGTTCTCATTTGAGTCTGATTTTCTTCAAAGAGAGATAGCCGGGCTCAATGCCTTTGGGTTCGTAAGCGACTCATATTTCATCGACATAGGCATACCCGAGGATTACGAACGGGCGCGGAGCGATTTTAAAAATTTTAAAAAGGGGGCGGCGGGATGATAGTTTCGCGCACTCCCCACAGGATCTCGTTTTTCGGCGGCGGGACCGATTACCCCCAGTGGTACAGGGAGAACGGCGGCAAGGTTTTAGGGGTGGCCATAGACAAGTACTGCTACATAAGCTGCAGGGAGCTCCCCCCCTTCTTCGAGCACAAGTACAGGATAGCCTACTCGAAGATAGAGCTCGTAAACAGAAGAGAAGAGATACAGCACCCCTCGGTTAAGGGCACGCTCGACCATTTAAATATTGATCAGGGGCTTGAGATACACCACGACGGCGACATCCCGGCCCGCTCCGGCATGGGGTCGAGCTCCGCCTTTACGGTGGGGCTCCTTAAGACCCTCCATGCGCTGGAAGGGAAGATAATCTCGAAAGAGGAGCTCTTTAAAGAGGCGATACACGTTGAGCAGGACCTGATAAAGGAGAATGTCGGCTCTCAGGATCAGGTCTGGGCCGCTTGCGGCGGGCTTAATACGATAGAGTTCCTCCAAAACGGCGAGATAGTCGTCGAGCCGATAATCATGGACGAGAGCTGCCTTACGAGCTTCGAGGAAAAGTTCATGCTCTTCTATACCGGCATAGCGAGGTACTCATCAGAGATAGCGCACGAGCAGATACGGAACACGCCCAAGAACAAAGAGGAGCTAATGAAGATGCGCTCTCTCGTTGACGAGGCGCACAGGGTCCTTACCTCCAAAAAATGCGACTTCACGGATTTCGGAAGGATGCTCCATGAGACCTGGCAATTAAAGAGGAAGCTCTCCACCAAGATAACTAACGGGAAGATCGACGAGATATACGAAACGGCGGTAAAGAACGGCGCAGTCGGGGGAAAGCTTCTGGGCGCGGGCGGAGGCGGGTTTATCCTCTTCTATGTGGAGCCTGAGGATAAGGTCAAGGTCAAGGAGGCGCTTAAGGGATATTTGCACATCCCGTTCAAGTTCGACTTCAACGGCTCCGAGATAATCGTTTACAGGCCGGCATACCATACGAGGTGAGTAAGATGAGGTTCGAGATCGCAAGCTCCACATGGGGGCAGGAGGAGAAAGACGCCGTTATGGAGGTGCTTAAAGGGGGCTCCTTTACGATGGGGAGGAACGTAGCAGAGTTCGAGGAGGCGTTCGCGGGATACTTCGGCATGAGGCACGCGGTCATGGCGAACTCGGGCTCCTCGGCGAACCTCATAGCGGTAGCCTCTCTTTTCTACAGGAAAGACAACCCCCTCAAGCGCGGGGACGAGGTGATAGTCCCGTGCGTCTCATGGTCAACCACATTCCACCCGCTCCACCAGTACGGGCTGAAGCTGAAGTTCGTTGACATAGACCTGGAGACCCTCAGTTACGATATCGGAGGGCTGAAAAAAGCGGTCTCGAAAAATACGAGGATGATAGTGGCCGTAAGCATCCTCGGCAACCCCTGCCAGTTCGACGAGATAACGGGGATATGCGGGGAGAATAACGTCGTCCTCTTTGAGGACAACTGCGAATCGATGGGCGCCCGGTTCAACGGCAGGTACACGGGCACATTCGGGCTCATCAACACCTTCTCTACATTTTTCTCCCACCACATCTCGACTATGGAGGGCGGGTTCGTCTTAACCGACGATAAGGAGCTCTATAACATACTCAAGTCCTTAAGGAACCACGGCTGGACGAGGGATCAGGACCCGGACAGCCCCATCTTCGAGAGGAACGGGGACGACTTTTTCGAGGCCTACAGGTTCATACTGCCCGGCTACAATGTGCGGCCCGGAGAGATGCACGGCGCCATCGGGAAGGCCCAGCTAAGTAAGCTCGAGGGCTTCGTTAAGGTAAGGAGGCGGAACGCAAGGCACTTCAAAGACCTGTTCAGGGGCGATAAGAGGTTCATAACTCAAAAGGAGATAGGAGAGAGCTCATGGTTCTCATTCACCATGATAGTGAACCCTGATTCAGGCATTGAGCGTAAAAGGGTGTTAAAGAGATTGAAAGACGCCGGGATAGAGCACAGGATAATAACAGGGGGCAATATCCTCAGGCACGATGTCGTGAAATACTACGACTGCGAGGTGACGGGCTCAAAGAACGCCGATATCGCTCATTATAACGGCTTTTTTGTAGGCAACCACCCTTATGACTTGAGAGACAAGATCGACTTTCTTTACGAGACGCTAAAGACCGTATAAAGGGGAATCTTCCAGATGGCGAATATACTCGTTACGGGCGGGGCGGGCTACATAGGCTCAACGCTTGTCCCGGAGCTCCTGAAGGCCGGGCACTCGGTAACTGTCTTGGACAATTTCATGTTCGGCCAGAGCCCGCTGCTTGAGTGCTGCGCCTGCGACAGCTTCGAGGTGGCAAGGGGGGATGCAAGGGACGAGGGCTTCATAGGGCCTTACCTGAAAAAGGCCGACTGCATAATCCCCCTTGCCGCGCTCGTGGGCGCGCCGCTTTGCAGGAGGGATCCCATAGGGACCGTCACGACGAACAGGGACGCGATAGGGTTGATAGCGAGGCTCTCATCAAAAGCGCAGAGGATAATAATACCTACTACGAATAGCGGCTACGGGATCGGGGAGAAGGGGGTGTTATGCACCGAAGAGACGCCGCTAAACCCGGTATCGGCTTACGGGAAGACGAAAGTGGAAGCGGAGGAGATAGTGCTTGAGCGGGGAAATTCAATAAGCCTGAGGCTCGCAACCGTCTTCGGCGCCTCCCCGAGGATGAGGATAGACCTTCTTGTGAACGACTTTGCCTACAGGGCGGTCAAGGACAGGTTCGTCGTGGTCTTCGAGGGGCATTTTAAAAGGAACTACATACACATCCGCGACGTTGCCAGAGCCTTTATCCACGCCATAGATAACTTCGACTCCATGAAGGGCGGGGCGTACAATGTCGGGCTTTCCAGCGCGAACCTTTCAAAGCTTGAGCTTTGCGCCAGGATAAAGGAGCAGGTGGAGGACTTCGTCTATATCGAGGCGCCTGTCGGGCAAGACCCTGATAAGAGGGACTATATAGTATCGAACGAGAAGATAGAGAGGACCGGCTTTAAGCCCATCTACTCGCTTGATGCAGGCATAAGGGAGCTTATAAAAGGCTTTAGCATCATCGTGAACAGCAGGTACGGGAATGTTTAAGGATTCCAAGATATATGTCGCCGGCCATACGGGCCTCCTCGGCTCGGCGCTTTTAAAAAGGCTCGGCTCCGAGGGCTACGGGAATATAGTGACAAGGACCCGCGATGAGCTCGACCTGACTGATCAGGCTCAGGTCGAAGGTTTCTTTAAAAAAGAAAGGCCTGAGTATGTCTTTTTGGCCGCCGGCCTTACAGGCGGGATCATAGCCAATAAGACCTGGCCTGCCTGGTTTTTCCATACGAATATCTCGATACAGGACAATGTCTTCGAGGCATGCAGGAGATACGAGGTCGAGCGTATGGTCTACTACGGCTCATCCTGCATATACCCGAAGGGATACCCCCAGCCGATGAAGGAGGAATACCTCATGGCAGGCCCGGTAGAGGAGACGAGCGAGGCTTACGCCGTAGCTAAAATAGCGGGTATAACGGCGTGCAGGGCCTATAACAAAGAGGACGGGGTGGCGCGGTTCATCGCCCTTGTCCCGAACTCCATGTACGGGCCGAACGATAATTTCAGCATCGAGGGCTCGCATGTGCTCTCTGCGGTCATAAGGAAGCTGAATGACGCAAAAGAAGAGGGCAGGGACAGGGTCGTGCTCTGGGGGAGCGGAAGGCCTTTAAGGGAGTTCCTCTTTAGCGCTGACGCGGCGGACGCGTCGATATTCGCCGTCAATAACGCGCAGGATCTCGAAGACACCCACTACAACATCGGGAGCGGCTTTGAATGTACCATAATGGAGCTTGCGGATACTATCGCTAAAGTTGCCGGCTACCAAGGCGCGATCGAATGGGACGCCGAAAAGCCGGACGGGGCTAAAAGGAAGCTCCTCGACAGCACAAGGTTCACCTCCCTTGGCTGGGCGCCAAAGACCGCGCTTAAAGAGGGGATCGCGGCCACATACGAATGGTACTCGGAAAACCTCTCGAAAGGGGCCTTATGCACTCAGCAGCAGGGGAATTAGTCTCATCCCTTAGATCGAAATCAGCATGGGTGAGGGAAGAGGCCCTTAAGATACACAAGATCGCTCAGGATACGAGGATCGCGTCATCGCTTTCATGCGTAGAGATATTCGCCGCGCTTTTCTACGGCAGGGTCTTAAACTTCAACCCCGGCGACATTAAATGGGAGGGGAGGGACAGGCTTATCATAAGCAAGGGCCACGGCGCTATCTCGCTTTATCCCATCCTTGCCGACCTCGGCTACTTCGATAAGAAGGAGCTTGAAAAGGTCTGCGGGCAGGGGACCTTCCTCGGCGGCATACCCGACCCGGTGATACCGGGCTTTGAGACGGTGAACGGCTCGCTCGGCCACGGGCCCGGCGTCGGCTGCGGCATGGCCGTCGCTTTAAAGAGGAAGGGAAGGGGAGAGAATATATTCGTCCTTATCGGTGACGGCGAGCTTTACGAGGGCTCTGTCTGGGAGGCGGTAATGTTCGCAGGCGGGCAGAGGCTCGATAACCTCGTCCTTATAATAGACAATAACGGCGCGTGCATGCTCGATTTTTGCAGGAACATAATAGACCTAAGCCCGCTCGATGAGAAGCTTAGGGCCTTCGGGTGGGATGTAAAGGCGGTTGACGGGCATGACCCCGATGAACTGCGCTTCAGCCTTCTCGATTTAAAAACTCAAAGAAAGGGCAGGCCGAAGGCCCTCATAGCAAATACGGTCAAAGGC
>JAUSLB010000288.1 GCA_030646655.1 Deltaproteobacteria bacterium
GGAAGGACGTTCTGCTTGAGCAGTCGAAAGACCTCTACGAGCCGCTGGACCTGAATATCGGCGTTTGCAGGATGGTAGTGGCGGAGCCGAAGGAATTGGGCGCGCACGACAACCCCCGGCACTGGACGCATATAAGGGTAGCCACAAAATACCCGAATATAACCCTAAGGCATTTTTTCAATAAAGGCATACAGGTAGAGATAATAAAGCTGTACGGCTCTATCGAGCTTGCGCCGTTGCTCGGCTTATCCGAGCGGATCGTTGACCTTGTCCAGACAGGGGAGACCTTAAAGAAGAACGGGCTTGTCGAGGTCGAGGACGTGATGGATATCTCATCAAAGCTTGTCTGCAACAGGGCGAGCTTAAAGACAAAGCCTAAGAGGGTAAAGGAGCTTGTGGATAATCTAAGTAAGGCCCTTGCCCGCATGAAAAAGTAGCCTCAAGGTGCGCGGTCGCTATGCCGCTCATTTAGGAAATTCCCGGTCTTTTAATCCAATGCGAATTGTCGAATCCAAGGATAAGTCTTTTGCCCAGACCCTCTCAGCCGTCCTTCAAAGGGGAGAGTCCGACACATCCACGGTCGAGGTCTCGGTAAAGGCTATACTCGACGATGTAAGGGCAAGGGGGGATAAGGCGGTCATCGAATACACCAAGAGGTTCGACCGCGTTGACGTCAAAGGGGCGCTTCAGGTAAAGGAAAAGGAATTCAACTCGGCGCTAAAGGCCATACCCAAAAAAGACCTCTCGATAATCGAGCTCGCCTCAGAAAGAATCGAATCCTTCCACAAAAATCAATTACAGAACTCATGGTTCATAACAGAGCCTGACGGCACGATCCTCGGCTCAAGGGTCACCCCCCTTGAGCGCGCGGGCATCTATGTGCCGGGCGGCAAGGCCGCATACCCCTCTACCGTCCTTATGAACGCAGTCCCGGCGAAGGTTGCGGGGGTAGACACGGTCGTCATGACGACCCCTCCCAATAAGGACGGGGTAAACCCCTATGTGCTCGCGGCCGCGAAGGTTGCAGGGGTTGACAGGGTATTTAAGGCAGGCGGGGCACAGGCCATAGGCGCGCTCGCCTACGGCACGGAGTCCATCCCAAAGGTGGACAAGATTACAGGGCCGGGCAACATCTACGTGGCTACCGCGAAAAGGCTCGTATTCGGGATTGTCGATATAGACATGATAGCAGGCCCGAGCGAGATACTTATAATAAACGACGGCACAGGCGAGCCCTCTTGGATGGCGATAGACCTCCTTTCTCAGGCTGAGCACGACGAGCTCGCGTCGTCTATCCTCATCACTACCTCAAAAAAGACGGCGAAGGCGGTTGCGGCAGAGGTGGAGAGGCTCTTAAAGAAGCTAAAGAGGCGCGGGATAGCGGGGGCGTCTATAGACAAATACGGCCTTATAATAATAGCCGGTGACCTTAAGGAGGCCGCAGAGATATCGAACAGGATCGCCCCTGAGCACCTTGAGCTTTTCGTTGAAAGGCCTTTCGAGCTCCTCGGGCTTATAAGGAACGCTGGCGCTGTCTTCTTGGGAAAGGATACCCCGGAGGCAGCCGGGGATTATCTGGCGGGCCCGAACCACACCCTCCCCACAGGCGGCACGGCCCGGTTCTCATCCCCCCTTGGCGTATGGGATTTTATAAAGAGGACGAGCGTAATAGGGTTTTCACAAAGAGGGATAGATTCGCTTGGAAGGGATATAAAAAGGTTCGCGGAGATAGAGGGGCTCGAGGCGCACGGCAAGAGCGTTGAGGCACGCCTTAAGAGGAATAAATAGGCAAGGCTGAGGCCTTGCCCTACAAATGAGGCCATATGGCGCGTAAGTCTAAGGTATCAAGGAAGACTAAGGAGACGGATATTGCCGTTGAGCTGAACCTCGACGGGAGCGGCAAGGGCGATATAAAGACCCCCATACCGTTCTTCGACCACATGCTTGCGAATTTTTCGAAGCACGGCCTTTTTGACCTTAAAGTCAGGGCAAAGGGGGATGTGGAGGTCGATTTTCACCATACTATCGAGGACGTGGGGCTCGCTATCGGAGAGGCTTTTAAGAAGGCCCTTAAAAATAACTCAGGGATAAAGAGGTGCGGAAGCGCGGATTTTCCCATGATGGATTCGTTGGCCTCGGTTATTTGCGATATCAGCAACCGCCCTTACTTTAAGTTCAATACCACGAAAGACTCTTTCGCCGTATCTAAAAAGATGGTCTCTGCCATGATAGACGGCAAGATGGTCGATGCGTTCGATATGGGGCTTTTGCAGGAGTTCCTAAAGGCCTTCTCGAACAGCCTCGGGGCGGATCTTCATGTGACGCTCCATTACGGCATGGACATCCACCACTCGATAGAGTCTGTCTTTAAGGCCTTGGGCAGGGCGCTTTGCGCGGCGGTTACGAAAGACGCAAGGATTAAGGGCGTGATGTCAACGAAGGGGAAGCTGTAGCAGGCATTTTGAATCAATATGATAGCTGTCATCGACTACGATATGGGCAACTTGAGGAGCGTCACAAAGGCCTTAGAGAAGGTCGGCGCAAAGGCTGCGGTCACACGCGACCCGAAGGTGATAAACGGCGCGAGCCATATAGTGCTGCCCGGGGTCGGCGCGTTCAAGGACTGCATGAGGAACCTGAATGACTACGGCCTCATCGAGCCGATCCTAAAATCAATAGAGGCCGGCAAGCCTTTTCTGGGGATATGCCTCGGCTTACAGCTCCTTTTTGAGGAATCGACGGAGTTCGGGCTTTATCGCGGGCTCGGGGTCATCAAAGGCAATGTCGTCCGCTTCCCTGAAAGCGACCTCAAGGTCCCGCACATGGGCTGGAATAATGTGAAGGCGCACAAGGGCTCGGCGCTGCTAAAAGGGCTGCCTGAAAGCCCGTTCTTCTACTTTGTGCACTCCTATTACGCCGTGCCTGAGGATAAGGGCGTGAACCTTACCACAACAGACTACGGGATAGAGTTCACGAGCAGCATCGAGAAGGACAACATCATGGCATGCCAGTTCCACCCTGAGAAGAGCCAGAAGGCGGGGCTTAAGGTATTGAAGAACTTTAGCGAGTTAAGCTGATTAGCAGGTAGCGTTTTTCCGCAACCTGCTAACTTTTTAAAAGGGATTTTCTTAAGATTAGTTTTTTATTAAGGGGCAATTTTGTTAATCATCCCGGCTATAGATATAAAAGACAGAAGGTGCGTCCGCCTCACTCAGGGCAGGATGGACGCGGAGACGGTCTATTCAAATGACCCTAAAGAGGTCGCCCTCAAATGGCAATCCCTCGGCGCGAAGCTCATCCACCTCGTTGACCTAAACGGCGCTATCGAGGGGAGCGCCAAGAACTTCGATGTGATAAAGGGGATAATCGAAGTCATAAAAGTCCCTGTCCAGATAGGCGGTGGAATAAGGGATGAAAGGACGGCTGAAAAATACCTTTCCCTTCCCGGCGTAAAGAGGATAATAATCGGCACAGCCGCGTACGAGGACCCTGAGTTCCTTAAAGGCCTCACCCGGAAATACCCGGGCAGGATCGCGGTCGGGATTGACGCTAAGGACGGCCATGTGGCGATAAAGGGCTGGGTGACGGTTACGGACGACAGCGCCATCGACCTCGCCAGAAGGCTTGAGGGAGCAGGGGTCTCCTCGATAATCTATACCGATATCTCAAGGGACGGGATGCTTAAGGGGCCGAATGTAGAGGCTACAAAAGAGATAGCGGACAGCGTCTCCATACCTGTTATAGCATCGGGCGGGATTTCCTCGAAAAAGGATATAGGATCATATAAAGGCGTAAAGATAGAAGGCATCATTATCGGCAAGGCCCTTTATTCAGGGGATCTGGACTTAAAAGAGGCCATAGAGGCGGCAGCTTCGCAATAACACAGGCTATTTATTTTCATGCTCACCAAAAGGATAATACCGTGCCTTGATGTAAAGGACGGGCGCGTCGTAAAGGGCGTAAGCTTCGTAGGGCTCCGTGACGCTGGCGACCCGGTCGACGCGGCAAAGGCCTATGAGGGGCAGGGGGCTGACGAGCTCGTGTTCCTCGATATCACGGCCTCGCACGAGAAGAGAAGGACTATCCTCGATGTGGTAGAGAAGACCGCGGGAGAGGTCTTTATGCCGCTTACCGTAGGCGGCGGGATAAGGACGCTCGACGATATAAAAGAGCTTCTAAGGGCAGGCACGGACAAGGTCTCCATAAATACCTCCGCCGTGGAAGACCCTGACTTCGTAAGGAGGGCCTCGGAGCGGTTCGGCAGCCAGTGCATTGTGGTAGCTATCGACGCAAAGCGCAGGCAAAATGGGGCTGGCTGGGAGGTCTTCACCCACGGGGGAAGAAGGCCGAGGGGGCTTGACGCTGTCGAATGGGCGAAAAGGGTCGAGTTCCTCGGCGCGGGAGAGATACTTTTAACGAGCATGGACAAGGACGGCACAAAGGACGGCTACGACATAGAGCTGACGAAGGCTGTCGCGCTCGGCACAACGATACCTGTAATAGCCTCGGGCGGGGCAGGGACGCTTGAGCACCTCTACGAGGCGTTTACGGAAGGGCACGCCGACGCGGCGCTCGCGGCGTCGATATTTCACTTCGGGGTATATACGATACCGGAGGCTAAGGAGTACTTAAGCAAAAGGGGGATCAGGATAAGGCCTCCTGATGCGGCCCCATGAAAAACAGGGGCGGGGGTTTCCTTAAGTTCATAATCGGCTATAAGACCTTCTTGGGTATTATCGAGTTAATACTCTCGGTCAGTTTTTTCAGATACTTTGACAGCGACATGGAGGCCGTATTCACCAAGCTCGCGCTCAATTTAAACCTCAACACAGAGAACCAGATCGTAAGCTCGGCGATAAAACAGGCCGGGATGGTCCAGAACAGCACCCTTTTCGGCATAACCTGCGTAATATTCATATTCGGGGTATTTAGTCTTATAGAGGCGTACGGGCTTCATCAAAGGCAACGGTGGGCCGAGTGGCTTACCGTAATAGCCACGGGGCTCCTGATACCTTACGAGCTTTACGAGGCGCTCCACAATTTTACCGTATTTAAGCTCGTCATACTCGTAATAAATATCGTGATAGTATATTACCTCGCCAGGCATAAAGAGCTATTTAAGTCCAACAGGTTGCGGAAAAACGCAACCTATTAGGCAATCCATGGAAGGATTGCCTAATTGCGAGACTGAAAAAAGTCGAGCAATTTGTAAGATTTGGACGGATTCACTCCGGCCAAATCGTTGCTGAAAAAGTCCAGGACGGACTTTTTCAGCAACCTGCTTAAGTCCGCCCGAAATAGCGAGATTGCTTAGAAATTCCAGCCTCTTACATTCTTCCACCCCATGCCGGATGAGGTTTTTCTCTTGTCCCCTCCCATAAAAAATCTTGATTTAATCTCACCGAAATAGTATATAATCTTTTTACTTAATTCCGGCATAGCCGGTATCCGGCGGCTTAACCCCGCCCAAAGACGGCGCATGGTGCGCCGCAAAAAATCCTTGTCCCTTACGGGACGAACCCGTTGTTTTAACGGGGAGCCAAAAGGAGGAATCATGGCTAACAGGTACGAGACAGTCTGCATCCTTAAGCCGGATGCAGGGGATGAGGCGATCAAGGGCTTCATCCAAAAGGTCACCGCTTCGCTCGAGGCAGGCGGGGGCTCGCTTGTAAAGCTGGATGAGTGGGGCAGGCGCAGACTCGCCTATCCTATCCAGAAGAAGAACGAAGGCTACTACTTCGTAATGGAGTACTTAAGCTCTCCTGACGCGAGTAAGGAGATCGGCAGGCTCATGGGGCTCAATGAAGACGTGCTGCGCCATCAGACCATAAGGCTTGAGGACAAGCCCAAGGCCGAGGAGAAGAAGGCCGCAGCGCCCGAGGCCGCTCCGCAGCCGGCGGAAGGAGGGGCAGCGTAATGGCATACATAAAGAGAGACAGGCCTAACAGGGCCCCGGGGGAGCGCGGCGGTCCGGAGGGGCGCAGGCCTTACCAGAAAAAGAAGGTCTGCCGCTTCTGCAAGATTAAGGGCTTCAC
>JAUSLB010000302.1 GCA_030646655.1 Deltaproteobacteria bacterium
AGCGGCAAAAGCACCCTAATGAACATAATAGGGTGCTTAGATCGGCCCACGGAAGGCGCTTACATTTTAAACGGCGTAAGGGTCAATGAGATGGCTGAGGACGAGCTCGCCGCTGTCCGCAACCGCAATATCGGGTTCGTCTTCCAGACCTTTAACCTGCTCAGCAGGCAGAGCGCCCTTGAGAATGTAGAGTTGCCGCTCCTTTACGCCGGGATAAAAGATACCGCCCCGCTGGCGAAGGCGGCGCTCGAAGAGGTTGGCTTAAGCCATCGGTTAAAACACAGGCCGAATGAGCTCTCCGGCGGCGAGCGCCAGAGGGTCGCGATAGCGAGGGCCATAGTGCTTAAGCCCTCTATTATCCTGGGAGACGAGCCAACCGGAAACCTCGACACGAAAACAGGCGCGGAGATAATGGGCATCTTCAGGGACCTCAATAAAAAGGGGACTACCATGGTGCTCGTGACTCACGACCCTGAGATAGCCAACCACTCGCACAGGGTCATAACGATAAGGGACGGCCAGATTCAAGACGGGAAAGGCCCTTAAATGCTCTTCTGGCAGGTGATAAAGGTTGCCTTTAGGGGCATACTCGCCAATAAGCTGAGGACTTCTCTAACCATGCTCGGCATTATCATAGGCGTGGGGGCTATTATAGCCATGCTGTCCCTCGGCGAGGGCGCAAAGAAGCAGGTGCTTGAGTCAATCTCGCGTTTCGGCACGAACCTGTTGAGGGTAAGGCCCGGCGCGGCCCGCTTGGGGCACCTAAGGACAGGCGCCGTTGAGACGCTGACCATAGAGGACGCACAGGCTATAACAAGCAGGGTCTCCGGCGTGCGGCTCATAAGCCCCGCGGTATCGAACATGTCTCAGGTGAAGTACGCGAACAAGAACGCCACGACGCTTATCCTGGGCACAACGCCGGAGTTCATAGAGATAAATAACTTCCCTGTGGCTCATGGCAGGTTCTTGGACTCAAGCGATGTAAAGCTCATGAAAAGGGTGGCCGCCGTAGGCACGACCGTTCAAAAAGAGCTTTTCGGAGAAGGCCCGGCCATAGGAGAAGAGATAAAGATAGAGGGGCAGAGCTTTCTGGTCACAGGCTTAATGTCCTCAAAGGGCCAGACATCATGGTTCGACCCGGACGATCAGGTATTTATACCAATAACAACGTCGCAAAAGAGGCTTTTTAATCAGGACTTCGTGAACGACATCTACATACAGGTGGAAGAGGTTGATGAGATCCCGGCCGTAAAGGAATCTATCGAAAAGCTCCTCAGGGAGCGCCACAGGATACCCCAAGGCGTTGAATCTGATTTTACCATCAGGGACTTTACGGAGTTCATAGTAACGATGCAGAAGACCAGCCAGACCTTCACTATCCTCCTTTCAGGCATAGCGGCGGTATCGCTCCTTGTGGGCGGGATAGGGGTCATGAACATAATGCTCGTATCCGTCACCGAAAGGACCCGGGAGATAGGGATAAGGATGGCTGTCGGGGCGCGGAGGAAGGATATATTAAGGCAGTTCCTCATAGAGGCCCTCGTAATAACGGTCTCAGGCGGGCTTATAGGGATAGCCGTAGGGGTTACGCTCGGCGCTTCCATATCTTATTTCGGGCAGTGGGAGACCGTTATAACCCCGTTCTCGATAGCTCTCGGGTTTTTATTCTCTCTGCTCGTGGGGCTTATATTCGGGATATATCCGGCGCGCAAGGCGTCCTTGATGGACCCCATAGAGGCGCTTAGGTACGAATAATTTTTAAAACAGGGTTGCCTTAATAGCCGATAACCGATAGCCCGATAACCTTTTGATGAAAAAGGCCTTCCTCTACAACGAAAAGTTCGGCTCATTCCATTACGGCCCTGACCACCCGATGAGGCCCGTGAGGCTCCAGCTCACCTACGAGCTTATGGAAGCCCTCGGCCTCACGAAACTGCCAAACGCAGAGATAATCGAGGCCCGTCCCGCGCAGGAGCGGGAGTTAGCGCTATTCCATACGGCTGAGTACATCCGGGTCTTAAGGGAGGCCAACACCGGGATAATACCGGTTGAGGGCCCTGTCCACGGGCTTGGCTTCGGGGACAACCCGGTATTTACGGGCGTATTCGAGTGGTCACGCTACTGCTCCGGGGCCTCCCTTCAGGCGGCTGAACTTGTGGCAAAGGGCTTCTACGACATAGCCTTCAATATCGCGGGGGGGGCTCCACCACGCCATGCCCAACAGGGCCTCGGGCTTCTGCTACATAAACGACGCGGCTGTGGCCATTAAATACCTTGTCAGCCTCGGCAAGAGGGTAGCCTATGTCGATATAGACGCGCACCACGGGGACGGCGTGGAGTACGCCTTTTACGATTCCGACAGGGTGCTTACGATTTCCCTGCACGAGAGCGGGCAATGGCTGTTCCCGGGCACGGGCTTTGTCACTGATACAGGGGTCAACGACGGAACAGGCTTTTCCGTAAACATGCCGCTGCCCCCCTCCCCTTGCGACGAGGTTTACTTGAAGGTCTTTAACGAGATAGTCCCGCCTTTCATAGATGCCTTCAAGCCCGATATACTCGTGACCCAGCTCGGGGTCGATACCTTTGAGACAGACCCCATCACGCACTTAAGCCTGACGACAAACAGCTTCGAAAAGATAGTAAGCAGGTTCCTCTCTTTCAAGATCCCGTGGGTGGCGCTCGGCGGGGGAGGGTATGACTTAAGCAATGTGGCTCGTGCATGGACGCTCGCATGGGGAATAATGAACGGGATAAAAGTGCCTGATGAGATACCCAAATCCTTTATCCAGAAAAACGGAGACATATTCAAATCAGGGGTCATGAGGGACGCTCCCATGCCGCCCTTCAGGTTAAGGGGCGAGGAGATAGAGAGTATCGATATGGATATCAAATACCTGATAGAAGAGGCGCTCCCCATCATGAAGAAAAAGGCCGGGTAATAGATTGACTCCGTTTGGTAAACCTGATAATTTTGAAAATATCCCTTCAAAATAAGAATTTTTAAAGAAGCCCATTTATGGTCATAGGCGTACCCAAAGAGATAAAGGATA
>JAUSLB010000305.1 GCA_030646655.1 Deltaproteobacteria bacterium
TTTTTCAACAGCCTGCTAAGTCCTCCAAATAAAAAAGGCCCTGCCTCAAAGGCAGGGCCTTTAAATCAATATTGGCGGGGCTCAGCCTCTCGCCCTCTCCAGATACTTGCCTTCCCCTGTATCGACCCTTATCACCTCTCCTACCTCTATGAATGGCGGGACGTTGACGACAAGCCCGGTCTCGAGGGTCGCCGGCTTCTGGGAGGCGGTGACGGTAGCGCCCTTCATGTTCGGGGTCGTGTCCATGACCTTAAGCTCTACAACCTTCGGCGGCTCAACGCCGACCGGGGCCCCGTTATAGTACTCGATCATGAACTTTATGTTCGGGATCATGTAGTAGACGTTATCGCCGAGGACCTCCGCCGAGAGGGATACCTGCTCGTAGGTCTCGCTGTTCATGAAGTGGTAGTCAGCGCCGTCGTTGTAGAGATACTCCATCTCGTGCTGCTCGAGGAGGGCCTTCTCGATCTTATCCTCCGAGCGGAACCTGTTCTCGACCGTTGACCCTGTCTTTAAGTGCTTCAGCTTTGTCTGAACCATGCCGCGCCAATTGCCCGGCGTAATATGCTGGACTGTCACCACCCTGTAAGGCTCGTTATTGAAGAGGATGGTCATCCCCACTCTAAGTTGTGTTGCGGCTATCATTATCCGGCCCTGATCCTTTCAGATTTTCATCCATTATAACATACCTTTATCGCGTTTTCATTATTTCCTTAGCCCACATATTTTTTGACATGCGGGGCGGTGTTCATGGCGTTCATCTGGCTGAAGTAGAGGTCAAAACGAGCCTCAAGCTCAGCGCCTATCTTCTTCCTCCTCTCCTCGTCGAGGGTCCATATCCGCTCTTTGAACGGGCCGAAGCCCTTCTTGCGCGTCTTGTATATGAACTGCTCCTCCGTGTCAGCGCTCTTTTTCTCGTCCGAGTGCTTCTCTATGAGGTATTTGTTTATCTCTTTTTTTAAATCCTGCGGGAAAGAAGGACTGTCATAGACCATGTTCTGGAAGCCTGTGGCGAGGTGCACCTCGGCCGCCCCCCTCTGGACGAACATATGGAAGGCGTCGTCAGGCAGCGTTGAGGCGCCGTGCTGGACGACCCCGGCCATGCCGTAGGCATCTCGGGCGGCTTTTGAGAGCCTCTCGATGGTGTCGAAGTCGACTTTTACTTTCGCTATAGTCCCGTCCGGCAGGACCACGCCCCCGTGGGAAGTGCCTGTCTGGATGCTTATCTTGCTTATCCCCTTCATGCCTTTCGGGAGCGCGCCCAAGTACCCGTCCATGAAGGCCTTAAGCTCCTCCTCGGTAGAGTTCTTTCCGCCGACCTCGCCTATCTCGCCGCCCACTGATACCGTTATCCCCTCGGGCTCGTTCTCTCTTATAAACCGAGTCAGCGCCGCGGTCGTCTCAAAGTTCGGCCTCTGCTGCTCAACGACGCCCGGCTTCGTAAGGTCGACTACGGTTGATGCGTCTATGTCGATATTATAGAACTCCCCCTCTATAGCCTCTTTTATGAGCTTTTTAAGGTCGTTTACCTCGGCGTTCTTATCCTGAGCGAACTTCTTGGCGTTTATCTGGAAGTGGTCGCCCTGCATGAATACCGGACCCCTGAAGCCTTCCTTTATAGCGGCGGCAAGGGCGCAGGCCGTGTACTCGGCCGGCCTCTGGGCCGTATAGCCTATCTCGCTTTTGGCTATCTCGAATATGAAGGCCCCGGCGTTATTCTTCTTGGCGGACCTGAAGAAGGCCCGGGCCGTGTCGTATGTAAGCCCCCTTATGTTGACCGCGGGCACGGTAAAGCCCTTGACCTCGCCCCTTCCCATCGCCATGTAAAGATTATGGATGGAGGCCGGCCTTATGCCGAGCGCCGAGGCGAGGAACCTGATAAGCCTCCTCGATTCGTTCAGTATCTCCTTATTTGAGTTGAAGACCGCGTTAAAGACGAGGCTGTCTATGGGCCGGCCGCGAAGCGTTTTTTCATCGAGCACCTCTACGGCGCCCGCCTTCTCCCTTGCCGCGCCTTTCAGCCCGTCATAAATGGCTCCTACAGACCTGAATTCTTCCATAAGCCCTCCTTTTAAAGGCGTTTTATGCGGTTATTGTAGTAGAGCGAATAGAGCCTTTGGGGAGACGCGCCAAAAAAATAAAGCGACAAAATAAACGCGTTCCTTACGGTATTCCTTATCGCCCCGCGCTTAGCCCATCTCCGCGGCGAGGTCGTGGCGCGCTCTTTTAAGATAACGACCCGGCCGAGCCTCCTTAACCTCTTAACACAATCGATATCCTCCATCAAGGGGAGATTATCATAGCCGCCTGCCTTAAAGAAGCTCTCCTTCCTTGCGAATATCGCCTGATCCCCGTAGATGAGCCCCAATGCCCTGCACCTCAGCATGGCGACTCTTTCAATAAGCCTGAACCGCATCCCCTCTGAGCCTATCGAGAGCGTGAACGCGCCGGCAACTACCTTATCGTCCTTAAAGGCGCCTTTGACCGCCTTATCCCAGCCTTTTGGCAGTTTCGTGTCCGCGTGGAGGAAAAGGAGTATGTCCCCCGTTGCCCGCTTAGCCCCTGAATCCATCTGGGCCCCCCTGCCCGGCCTTGAATCGATCAACATCGCCCCGAGCCTTTGGGCTATATGGCGGGTCCCGTCGATTGAGCCGCCGTCGGATACTATCGCCTCGATACCGCCGCCTATGGAAGAAAGCGCCCCTTCGAGGGTTCCCGCCTCGTTCAAGGCCGGTATTATTACCGATATTTTCACAGATGTGTATTATAGCAGAAGATACGAGGTTTTGGAGGCCGGGATTAACCCTGTTACGCCAGCACCTTTATCATAAGCTCTATAAGTTTTTTAGGCTCAAAGGGCTTCAGAATGTAAGGGCAGTTGGTCTTGGTGAGGAACTCCTTCACGTCGTGGCTGAAGACATCGCCGGTAAGGATTATTATCTTGTCTTTGAGGTAATTATGCTTCTTGAGCACGGTGTCGTAGAGGTCTGTCCCGCCGAAGCCGGGCATCTTTATGTCCGTTATTATGAGGCTTACCTTGCTCCTCTCAAGGAGGTCCAAAGCCTCCCTGCCGTCGCGCGCCGTATCCACCTTGAACCCTTCCCTCGTAAGTATGTCGTAGAGCGCCTCCCTTATCGATTTTTCGTCGTCAACGACGAGTATCCTCTTGCCTGAGAGCTCCTGTCCGGCTCCGCCCGTTTCAACCGCCTTCTTCACCTCGGCCCACTGCTCCTTCTCTATGACTGGGAGCTCTATGGTCACGACCGCCCCGCCCTCTTCGGGGCTCATTATGCCGATGGTGCCGCCGTGCTCCGTAATTATGCCGTGGGTGATGGACAAACCCAGCCCCGTGCCCTTGCCGACCTCCTTGGTGGTGAAGAACGGGTCGAATACCTTGTGGATAATCTCCCTCGATATCCCCGGGCCGTCGTCCCTGAAGGCTATCTCTACCTTCCGCCTCCCCTTTCTGGTGGATATCTCGAGCCTGCCCTTGCCCTTCCTCGACACCATCGCGTCTTCAGCGTTATTTATGATGTTGATGAAGACCTGCTGGAGCTGGAAAAGATCGACCATCGTCTTGGGGAGGTCTTCAGCGAGGTTCAACACGACTTGGATATTATTCGCCCTAAGCGAATACTCCCTAAGCTCAATCGTGTGCCTTATTATCTCGTTTATATTATGGTACTCGCGCTCGGTCTTCTTCGCCCTCGCGAACGTAAGCAGGTTCTGGACTATCTTTGCCGTCCTCAAGGACTCGTGGTAGATCTTACGGAGCTTGTCTTTTATATCGTCGAGCTTTTTATCGCCCGGGGTGTCCATAAGTATCTGGCTAAAGCCCATGATGCCCATAAGAGGGTTATTTAGCTCGTGGGCTATGCCCGCTACGAGCTTGCCCATGGAAGACAGCTTCTCGGCGTGGAGGAGCTGCTCCCTCAGCCTCTTCTCCTGAGTGATGTCCCTTGCCACGTGGACGCTCGCCCATACCTGTCCCTTATCGTTAAAGACAGGGAAGGTCGTCACCTTGAAGGTCCCCTCGAAGACCATGTCGTCCACTTCGGCGTCGGCTATCTCTGCCGTTGCGAGAGTCCTTGAGTGCGGGCAGGAGTAGTTCGGCTCGTGCCTGCAGTAAAGGAGCTCGTAACACCTCTTTCCTATAAGCTCTTCAGGGTGGGCGTTGAATTTCCGGGCAAGGGCCTTATTGATCTTTAATATCCTGTAGTCCCTGTCGTGGATCGAGATCAGGTCCTGGATGGCGTCGAATGTGGCTACCCACTCTTCCTTGCTCTTTGTGACGAGCTCGAAGAGCCTTTTATTCTCCTCGGCCCTCTTGCCGAGGGTGTCGAGCATGTTGTTGAACGCGGCGGCGAGATAGCCTATCTCGTTCTCCTCGGTCACCTCGACCCTCTCGCTTATGTCGCCCCTTCCCTCGGCTATCCTCTTTATGACCTCGACGTTTTTCTGAATGGGGCCTGTTATCGACCTTTTAATGAGAAGGGACAGGAGGACGCCGCCTATGGATACGGCGAACAGGCCGGAGATTATCCACTGGTTCCTGCTTTTGGCGAGGATCTGGTACATCTCCTCGAGCGAGGTCCTTATTACGAGTATCCCCCTGGCGCCCTCTGTCTCGTGGCATGTGTTGCACTTTGCCTTCTTCTCTATGGGAAGGAGGTATGTGAACAGCGGGTTTTCCCCGCTTTTATCTATGTAGTAGATCTCCCCCCTTGCCCAGTCCTTTTTGAACGACTCTACCGCCTTTTTGAACTCGGGGGTATTTACGCCCTTTGCGACATTCCCCTTCTCATCCGGGTGGTCCGTGAGCCACTCAGGCTTTACCTCGCCGTATTCCTTTTTAACCTCGTTTATGGTCTTTAAATCCTTGAACGCCTCCTCGACCCCGTTGCTCCTCACGATATAGAGGGACTCGATGCCCCGGGATTTGCTCATGGAGCTTACGAGGTGGCGTGCCATGTCAGCCCTCTCCTCGAGCATGTCCTCGTAGATCGCCGTCAGGACAGGCTGGGCCATGAAGCGGCTCGCCCTTAATTTTTCATCGAGGAGCTCCTTTTCCCTGTTCTTCAGCTCCCAGTATATGGAGATGATTACGCCGACGGAGATAAGGCCGATTATCAGGAAGAGGATCCTTGAGTGGAGGCTTCTTTTCATATAGGCTGCTATTATTAAAAGTAATTTACACGATCAGGCGTTTTTTGAAACTGTACCAAGTTACGGGTAAAGATTACATCCGTAACAGGCGATATTAGGGTTTAAACCGGCTTTAAGCGATAAACAGTTCCTTATCGGCTGGATTTATTAAAAATTTAATCCCTCACTGAGGGTTCAATTCCCCGAAGCTTGCTTCGAGACTTTTTCAGCCGTAGAGGTCTTCGATACTCCGCGGCTTGCTGCGGGGGAGTTCATTGTTTTCCGCAGTTTACCGGGAGGGGGTAATGCCTTACTCCCCCTTCAGCTCCCTTGTCATAAGCTCAAGTACAGCGCTCTTAGGCGGCTTGCCCTTATACAGGACGTTATATACCTCCTCTGTAATAGGCATCTCCACCCCGTTTTTCTCCGCGAGCTCCTTTGCCGCCTTAGAGGTCTTGACCCCCTCAGCGACCATCCTCATCGAGCCGGTAATCTCCTTTAGCCCCCTGCCCTTGCCTATCTCAAGGCCTACGGTATAGTTCCTGCTTAAAGCAGCGGTGCAGGTAAGTACCAGATCCCCGAGGCCGGAGAGCCCCGAGAAGGTAAGCGGGTTCGCGCCCATCCTGACCCCGAGCCTTGATATCTCGGCAAGCCCCCTTGTGATGAGCGCGGCCCTCGCGTTATTTCCGAGCCCGAGCCCGTCTGAGATGCCTGAGGCTATGGCTATGACATTTTTAAGCGCGCCCCCGAGCTCAACCCCCGTTACATCGGAATTCGTATAGACCCTGAAATAACCGGTGGAGAACGCCTTCTGGACGATATTAGCCGCGTCAGCGGATTTTGAGGCGGCGCAGACCGCCGCCGGGAGCTTTCTTATGACCTCGTTGGCAAAGGACGGGCCGGAAAGGACGACTATGCCCCTACACGCCCCCTCAGGCAGGAACTCCCTTATTATGCCGTGCGGGGTAAGGCCTGTCGTCTCCTCTATGCCCTTTGTGGCGCTTACGATTATCGCGCTTTTTGATATGAAAGGCGTCGCGCCCGAGATTATCTCCCTGACCCCGTGGGAAGGTATTACGCTTACTACGAGGTCAGCCCCTGAAACGGCCTCCTCGAGCGAACTGGTGGGCTTGATGTTCCCGGAAAGTTTTATCCCCGGAAGGTATGTTTCGTTCTCGGACTTCTCTAAAATCGACCTGCAGAGCGCGGAAGACCGCGCCCATAAGGTTACCTTGGATTTTTGTGCAAGGACATCGGCAAGGGTCGTGCCCCAGCTCCCGGCGCCCAAGACCGTCAACCGCTCCATTGTTCTGTTCTCCTGCCGGCCACTATAAAAGCCTCTTTGCGCTTAAGCTTACCGGCAAAAGCTGGAGCCGGTAAAACGGCTTACTGCCCTTCGGCTGCTCCTCCCTCTTCCACCTCTTCCTTTTCAGCTATGGGGGCTATCCCGGTTATCTGCTCGTCCTTCTCTATATCCATGAGCTTCACGCCCTGAGTGTTCCTGCCTATTACGGCGACATCCTTCATGGCTATCCTTATTATCTTGCCTACGGACGTTGAGATCATAAGCTCGTCGGAATCCCTTACCTTCACTATCCCCGTGACCGGGCCGTTCCTCTCGGTGATCTTTATGTTTATCAGCCCGCTCCCGCCCCGGGCCTGCCCCCTGTACTCAGAGAACTCCGTCCTCTTGCCGTAGCCGTGCTCGGTGACCGTAAGGACAGTTGCGCCCTCCTCTACTATCTCCATGGATACGACCCTGTCGTCGTCGGAGAGCTTTATGGCCTTGACGCCCCTTGCCTGACGGCCCATCTCCCTCACCTCGTCCTCGTTGAACCTTATCGCCTGCCCGAGGCGCGTGCCGAGGAATATGTCCATCTTCCCGTTCGTTAATCTGGCGGCGATAAGGCTGTCGCCCTCATCGAGGCTTACGGCTATCAAGCCGCCTGAGCGTATGTTCGAGAACGACATGAGGTCGGACTTCTTTATGACCCCGTGGGCCGTGGCCATCACTATGTAGTTATCCTCGACGAACTCCCTTACAGGGAGAAACGCCGTTATCCTCTCATCCTGCGCGATATTAAGGATATTGACTATGGCCTTGCCCTTGGCGGCCCTGCCGGCCTGAGGTATGTCATAGACCTTAAGGGAATACGCCTTGCCCCTGTCAGTAAAGAAGAGTATGTAGCTGTGGGTGGAGGCTATAAAGAGGTTACTTACGAAGTCCTCCTCTTTCGTGGTCATGCCCATCTTCCCCTTGCCGCCCCTCCTCTGTATCTTAAACAGGCTCGTGGGGTTCCTCTTGATATAGCCGCCGCTGGTGATGGTGACGACCATGTCCTCTTCGGCTATTATGTCCTCGAGCGTTATCTCGCCCGCCTCCTCGACTATCTGGGTTCTGCGCTCGTCGCCGTACCTCTGCTTAATCTCCTTAAGCTCGTCTACAATTACGCCCATCAGGAGCTTTTCGCTGGCGAGTATCTCCTCAAGGGATTTGATGAGCTTTAATATCTCTTTGTACTCCTCTATTATCTTCTCCCTCTCCAAGGCTGTAAGCCTCTGCAGCCTCATATCGAGTATGGCCTGAGTCTGGATCTCAGCGAGACTGAAGTTCTTTATTAACCCTGCCTTGGCGTCCTGCGGGCTCTTCGAGGCCCTGATCAGCTTAATGTCCGCGTC
>JAUSLB010000311.1 GCA_030646655.1 Deltaproteobacteria bacterium
CCCGCCACTGTAATCGGCCACGAAATCCGCAACCCGCCACTGGCTTTAAGCCGGGAAGGCGCGGAGATTAGGACAAAGCCGAAAGTCAGGAGACCTGCCCGGGTATGCCTCACGAGCTCTTCGAAGGTAAAGAAGGTGAGGGCAGGTTTTTTTTGAGGACTTAAACCCTACCTTCGATCGAAGGCAGGGTTTTTTTATTTTGCCGGAAAGGATAAAGCCGATGGACGCGAACTCAAAAAAGGCGGTGCTGCTCTTAGGCCACGGGAGCAAGGCCCCGGACGCTAATGATACGCTAAGAAAAGTCGCCGTTGCCGTAAAGAAAGCCGGAGGTTACGGGGAGGTATTGCCCGCCTTCCTGCAGATGGAAGAGCCTGATTTTCAGGAAGGCGTCGGCAGGCTCGTATCAAGAGGCTTTAAAGAGATTACGGTAATGCCCTACTTCCTGTATCCGGGCCTCCATGTCACGCAGGATATACCCGCTGAGATCGAAAAAGCTCTCTTGGATCACGCGGGGCTTAAGATCTCGTTCGCCAAATGGCTCGGCTTCCACGATAAGCTCATTGACATTACTTTGGAGAGGATAGTGGAGGCACACCCAAAGGAAATATCAGCCCCTGCGCTCCAGCAGCACCCGATAGAGGAAGAGAGTTTCAGATTGATCGGCACGGAGCTTGATGAGTCCCGCATGCCGCCCCTTGAGCTGCCTATAGTAAAAAGGGTCATACACACTACGGCTGACTTCGAGTTTAAGGAGATCCTTTGCTTCAGCAAGGGCGCGATCGAGGCCGGGATAGATGCCATAAGGGCGGGCCGTCCCATAATAGCGGACGTAAGGATGGTGGAGGCAGGGATAATGCGGTACAGGCTCGACCCGTTCGGCGTAAAGCTCTACTGCTTCTCATCTGATAAGGATGTGGAGGCAATGGCTAAAGAGGAGAATATCACGAAGACAGCCGCCTCGATGAGAAAGGCCACCCGGCTTCTGGAAGGCTCGATAGTCGCCATAGGGAACGCCCCTACGGCCCTTTTTGAGCTATTAAGGCTTATTAAGGCAGGCGCTTCCCGCCCCGCGCTTGTTATCGGGGTCCCCGTAGGCTTTGTAGGAGCGGCCGAGGCAAAAGGCGAGCTTGTAAAGAGCGGGATTAACCACATAGCTACAATCGGGAGGAAGGGTGGGAGCACCGTTGCGGTAGCCATAGTGAACGCTCTGGCCATAGAGGCATCTCAGGTTGCCGTCAAATAGGCGCGTGTATTATAATCCGTTTACGGAACGCCCCTTTAACGGGAATTAAAGCAAAGGGCAATAATGCACATACCCGATGGATACCTAAGCCCCAAGACCTGCGCCTTTTTCTACGCCTTAATGCTCCCCGTATGGTACTTCGCGTCCCGGAAGGTAGAAAAGAGACTTAAGCTAACAGAGATACCGCTACTCGCCCTCGGCGCGGCCTTCACCTTCGTAATAATGATGCTCAATATCCCGATCCCCGGCGGCTCTACGGGACACATGGCCGGGGCGGTCATCGTGGCAATCGCCTTGGGGCCGTGGGCAGGTCTTATCGCCTTGACTATAGCGCTTGCCCTGCAGGCGTTCATCTTCGCTGACGGCGGCATCACGACTCTTGGCGCAAACGCGTTCAACATGGCGCTTGTGATGAGCTTTACAGGCTATTATGCCTATAGCGCGTTTGCGCCGTATAGCGCTGGCAGGGCACGGAGGGCCTTGGCAGCGGCCTTTGCCGCCTATACGGCAGTCAACCTCGCGGCCCTTGCCGCGGCCTTCGAGCTTGGGATACAGCCGATAATAGCCCAAGGCCCTGATGGCAGGCCATTATACGCGCCGTACCCGCTCTCAATTGCGATACCGGCGATGATGCTACCGCACCTGGTCTTCTTCGGCCCCGTGGAGGCGCTCGGGACAGCCCTTATAATATCCTACATATATAAGACGGACGAGGGGCTTATAAAAAGGGAGGAAGGCATAAGGCCTCTATGGGCGTTCCTAATCCTTCTTATAATCCTAACCCCTCTGGGGCTCATAGCCTCCGGAACGCCGTGGGGCGAGTGGGGCAAATCAGAGATACTGGGGCTGATAGGCTATGTCCCTTCCGGAATGGATGGGCTCAGGGATTTGTGGAAGGGGGTCTTGCCGGGATATAACCTGCCCGGAGGAGGCCAGGGCATAATGGGGGCCGGCTCCGCCTTATTCTATATATTATCCGCCGCTATCGGAAGCGGGGCGATTGTAATAATAATATACCTCTGGGGCAAGCTATGGCCCAAATGAGACTCCCCGAATGGCTCAAAGAGGCCAGAGGCGAGCCGTGTCCTGTTGACGGCAAAGACTCCACGCCCGGCTTTCTGGAGAAGAACCTCGATAGCATAGCCTCGTTCTTTAGCGGGGTAGTAAGCTTTGAGGGCTATTCATCGAGCAGGGGGCTTTTGCAGTCGATAGAGCCGAGGGCGCGGATATCCGGCGTGCTCGCTCTCATACTCGCCTGCGGAGTCGCCTCAAAGAGCGCGGTGCTGGGGGGCATCTTTTTTGTGATATTGTCTATAGCGCTATTGTCAAGAGTAAGGCTCGACGCAATAGCGAAAAGGGTCTTGCCCTCGTTCATATTCACTTTGGTATTGATCGTCCCTGTTTTTTTCAGCTTCATAACGCCGGGAGAGCCGGTAGCAGGGGTAAATATCAACGGGGTCGATGTCTCAATCACAAAACAAGGGGCCTTCTTAGCCCTCTTTTTCATATCGAGGGTAAGCCTTATGGCGGCCCTCGTCATGCTCCTTCTGCTGACAACGAGGCAGGCGGATTTCTTCAGGGCCTTAAGGCAATTCCTGCCGTCTTTTTTCGTGACAGCGCTTTTTATGACTTTCAGGTATATATTCGTGCTCGTAAAGGTCGTGGAGGACGCGACCTTGGCCCGGAGTTCAAGGACGATAAAAAAGACCGGGCTAAAGGACTCTCAGGACTGGTTCGCCTCAAGGATAGCGTTAATATTAAAGAAATCGCTGGCTACCGCCGAAGAGGTCACTATGGCGATGGCCTCCCGGGGCTTTAACGGGAAGGTGAATACATACGGCCCTGCCCGAATGGGCAGGAAAGACCTCCTCTGGATAGGGCTTGCGTCTTTTGTATTCTTCCTGTCATTGGGTTTATAGGGGTTTATAGGCCGGCCATGGAAAAAGACATATACAGGCTCGAGGGCGTAAGCTTCAAATACGGCGATTCTTTCGCCCTTAAGGAAATAAGCCTTACCGTAAGGCCCGGCGAGAGCATAGCGATACTCGGCGCGAACGGGAGCGGGAAGTCAACGCTTTTAAAGGT
>JAUSLB010000316.1 GCA_030646655.1 Deltaproteobacteria bacterium
TTTTTATTAAGCCCTGACCTCCTTCAATATCTCCCTCAGCATCTCGTCCCTGTTCTCCCTTGTTATCTCGAAAATCATTACATCACCCCTATCCTTCACCTTTTCAATAAACCCGCTGCCCTTAAGGGCGATGGTAGCGATTATTTTTTTGGGAGAATCGAGGAGATCCTCGATAAGCCCTATGAACTTCGGTGAGAGGCACTCCATCTTGCCGATCTCGTCTATTATTACCAGGCGGCCCTCAGGATTTAATAAGTCCATCGAGGATACAAACTCCTCGAACCCTTTCACATCGACCCTGTATCTCCCGACTGAAAAAGGGCTTTTTATTTCCGTATGAGAGAGGATGCCGCTCCTGCCATCGAGGCTTGCGAGCCTGAACCCCTTTCTTGCCCCCTTTTCCCTTATCTCCTCAGTAAAGAACCCCGAAGGGTTGAGGCCCTTAACTTCCTCTATTATCTTTTTAACAAGGGTAGTCTTGCCAGTGCCCGGGGCGCCGGTTATGAGGATATTCTTTTTCACCTTCACGGGTTAGAGCCCTTTAAGGATGCCGTGAATAGCCGAGAAGCCGTAGCTCGCCCGCACCCTTGGATATGCCCGAAGACCTCCCTTAGTTTTTCCCCCTCCACGGCCCTTTTAAGGAAGGCCCTTATGGACCTCCTCTTCCTTATCGCATCGAGCATGGGGAGCGCCTCCGGATTAAGGGGCCTTGATGAGGCCCTCTATCATGAGGGTGTTTTCCGGGCTCATCCACTCCAAGCTCTTCTTCCCGACCGTATGGATCGTGCCGTTCTTGTCGATTATAAAAGACTGCGGGGCCTTTAATACATTATAAGCCTCTGTCACAAAGCCCTTATCGTCGCGCATATTGACGAAAGTAAGGCCGTGCTTTTCAATAAACTCCAAGACCTCGCCCAGAGGCGCGCTGTGCATGGAATCAGCGTTTACTGCCGCTATTATAAGGCCGTTATCCTTGTATTTTTTATTAAGGGCCTCAAGGGAATCGAGCTCCTCTTTGCACTCCTCGCACTTCATCCTCCAGAAATACAGGATGACCACATTCCCCTTCTTCTCGGAGAGCCTGAAGGGGACTTCCCTTATGTCCCTGTAGAGGAAGTCCGTTGCAGGGCCGCCTGCCTTGGGGTCAGGGTTGAAGTTAGAGATATTGCCGTCGTCCCTCGAGCAGGCGGCAAGGACGAATAGGAGCGATATAACAGCGATTAGTTTTTTCATAAAGGCCTCCGTGCGGAATGATAACAAAAACAAGGCGCGAATTAAAGCTGTTTTGCCCGGACTTCCCCCTTTTTCATTTGAAAACAGGTATGGTTATGTGTTAGAAAATCTATTTGGAATCAATATCTTCATAAAAATAATCAAGGGGATAGGATGGCTGAAAGATACGACCATAGTTCAATCGAGGCCCGCTGGCAATCCGTCTGGGATAAAGAGAGGGCCTTTGCAACTGGCAAGGATAAGGCAAAGGAAAAATACTATGTCCTTGAGATGTTCCCTTATCCTTCAGGTAAAATTCATATGGGCCATGTGAGGAACTATTCTATCGGCGATGTCTTGGCGAGGTTCCTCATGATGAAAGGCAAGAATGTCCTACACCCGATGGGGTGGGACTCATTCGGGCTTCCTGCCGAGAACGCCGCCATACAGCATAATATCCACCCTGCCAGGTGGACCTGCGAGAATATCGGCAACATGAAAAAGCAGCTAAAGAGGATGGGATTTAGCTATGACTGGGACAGGGAGGTGGCCACCTGCAAGCCGGAGTATTATAAATGGAACCAGTGGCTCTTTCTTAAGCTTCTTGAAAAAGGGCTCGCCTATAAAAAGCGTTCTTCGGTCAATTGGTGCCCGGGGTGCCTGACCGTCCTTGCCAACGAGCAGGTAGAGGAGGGGCATTGCTGGAGGTGCGATTCCGCTGTAGAGGTAAAAGAGCTTGAGCAGTGGTTTTTAAAGATTACCGCGTATGCAGAAGAGCTCCTTGATTATACCTATAAGATGGACGGCTGGCCCGAGAGGGTCTTGATTATGCAGAGGAACTGGATCGGCAAAAGCACAGGCGCCGAGGTCTTATTCAAGGTTGACGGGACGGAAGAGGCGATAAAGATATTCACGACAAGGCCCGATACGCTCTACGGCGTGACTTTTATGAGCCTTGCTGCCGGACACCCGGCCATAGCGAAGATAACCGCGCCTGAGAGGCGCGAAGAGGTTGAAAAGTTTTCCGCAAAGGCAAAGAGCGAGGCAAAGGCGAGGGGGCTGGAAGAGATAGACAAAGAGGGCGTCTTTACGGGGGCGTACTGCATAAACCCGCTTACGAACAAAAAAGTCCCGGTATATGTTGCGAACTTCGTCCTCATGGAGTACGGCACGGGCGCTGTAATGGCTGTCCCGGCGCATGACCAGAGGGATTTCGAGTTCGCCAAGGCATATAAAATTCCGGTTCAGGTCGTAATAAACCCGCCCGGAAAGACGCTCGACCCTTCCCAGATGAAAGAGGCGTATGTTGACGAGGGGATAATGGCCGGATCAGGGCCTTTTGACGGGCTTATGAACACAGCGGCGATGGACGCGATAATAGACCTGCTTGAAGAGAAAGGCGCGGGGAAAAGGTCGATAAATTATAAGCTCAGGGACTGGGGCATTTCGAGGCAAAGGTACTGGGGCTGTCCCATACCCGTTATTTATTGCGAAAAATGCGGCACCGCGCCAGTTCCCTACGAGGAACTGCCGGTTATTCTGCCTGAAAATGTCAAGCTTACGGGCAAAGGCTTATCCCCGCTTGCCGGGGCCGATGAGTTCGTGAGCGTGAGTTGCCCTAAGTGCAAGGCAAAGGCAAGGCGGGAGACCGATACGATGGACACCTTTGTCGATTCCTCATGGTATTTCCTGAGGTATATCTCTCCCAAGGAGGATAAGCTCCCTTTTAAAAAGGACGAGGCCGCGTACTGGATGCCGGTTGACCAGTATATCGGAGGCATTGAGCACGCGGTAATGCACCTCCTCTACGCGAGGTTCTTTACAAAGGCGCTGAGGGACTTAAGCTTGCACGGCTTCGACGAGCCCTTCAGGAACCTCCTTACTCAGGGCATGGTCTGCAAGGAGATATTGAGGTGCCCTGAGCACGGGTATTTATATCCCGAAGAGGTAAAGGACGGTAAATGCGCCCTTTGCGGCAAAATTGTCGAGGTCGGGGCGGTTGAGAAGATGTCCAAGTCAAAGAAGAATGTAGTTGACCCTGACAGGATCATAGAAGAATACGGCGCTGATACGACCCGGCTCTTCTCGCTTTTCGCAGCCCCGCCTGAGAAGGACCTCGACTGGAGCGAGGACGGGGTCGAGGGGTCGTACAGGTTCTTGGGCAGGGTCTGGAGGCTTATTACGGAGAACCTTGACGCGCTCAACAATACCGCTCCTTATGACGCCGCGAAGGACGGCGCTCTGGAAGGG
>JAUSLB010000008.1 GCA_030646655.1 Deltaproteobacteria bacterium
GAAGGGAATCGAACCCTCGTATGAAGCTTGGGAAGCTTCCATTCTACCACTGAATTACGCCCGCGTTTTTCAGGGCAACGGAATATAAAAATACATTATAAGGGGCTAAGAGTCAAGGGCTAATCGGGGCCTATTTAAAAGTCATGGGCCGCTAAAAAAGAAGCGTTTTAGGATTAAAGTCTTTTCAACTATTACCGATATTTAATTATACGGAACACTGCAATTATAATACAAGTATTCATTTTTTAAAAGAAAAACGCGATATTACAAGGTCTAAGATACGCCCGGCATGTTACCAATAATCGGCATAGTCATAGTATTCGGCTCCATAATCGGGGGCTATCTTTTAGAGCACGGGAATATCTACGTCCTTATCCAGCCCGCTGAGTTCGTTATCCTCGGCGGCGCGGCTATAGGCTCCCTCGTGATCACCTGCCCGCCCAAGCTCCTTTTTAAGATACTTAAATGCCTTCCGACCATACTCGGCGGGAGCAAGTACAATAAAGACAGCTATCTCTCCCTTATGAGCCTCCTTTTCAATATCTTCACCAAGATAAGGAAGGACGGCTCTCTCGCCATAGAAAAAGACATTGAGGACCCTGACAAAAGCCCCATTTTCAGGGCCTATCCCGACATATTAAAGAACCACCACGCGGTAAACTTCATCTGCGATAATTTAAGGATATTCGTCCTCGGCGTAAACCCCCTTGAGATGGATGAGATGATGTCGGTGGAGATGGACACGCACCATCAGGAATCAGGCGTGACGCCGGCGGTAATTACAAAGATAGCGGACTCTCTCCCGGGCTTCGGGATAGTCGCGGCCGTCTTAGGGGTCGTCATCACGATGGGCAAGATGAGCGAATCTCCCGAGGTCATCGGCCATAGCGTTGCCGCGGCTCTCGTGGGCACATTCCTCGGCATACTCCTGTGCTACGGGTTCCTCGGCCCGGCCGGGAGCCACCTCGAACATAAAGCGAGAGAGGACTCCAAGTACCTCGAAGCGATTAAGATGGGCATCCTCACATTCACAAAGGGCTCTGCCCCTCAGATAGCGGTCGAGGCGGCAAGGAGGGTGCTCTTTAGCGACACGAAACCTTCGTTCAAAGAGTTAGAGAACGCATTAAGGAAGAAGAAAGCGGCCTAAATGGACTCAAGCACAAATACAGCCTCCGCGGCCAAGCCCTCGCCACAAGTCATAATAAAAAGGGTAAAAAAAGGCGGCCACGAGGGCGGGCATCACGGAGGCGCGTGGAAGGTCGCGTACGCGGACTTTATAACCGCGATGATGGCGCTATTCCTCGTCCTCTGGCTTGTCGCGGTCATGTCGATCGACGGAAAAAAGGCCATTGCCGAATATTTCAGGAGCTATACGATATTCAAGGGCACCGAGGCCGGGGGCGGAAAAGGCATCTCAGTAATGATGGGGAACCCCGTCAAGCTCGATAAAGAGCCGGGGGACATCAAGAACACCGGCACCGAGAGCGCCAAGATAGTCGTAGAGCTCGGCAGGATCATCGAGGCCCAGCTCGGCGAGCTTAAGGATAACCTCCTTATCTTTACGACCAACGAAGGCGTCAGGATAGAGATGGTCGACAGGGAAAACAAAACGATGTTCGAGCTCGGAAGGGCTAACCTCCTCATGAACGGGCGGAAGGTGCTTACGGTGCTCGCCTCAACTTTCAAAGACCAGCAGTACACCATCCATATAGAGGGCCATACCGACAGCGTCAAATACCCTCAGGAGGACTACACGAACTGGGAGCTTGCGGCCGACAGGGCCAACGCCGCGCGTAGAGAGCTTATAAGGAACGGCCTTGACCCGAGGCGCATAACAAGGGTCACGAGCTTCGCGGATACTGCGCTGCTGAACCCGGACAGGCCCCTTGACCCGAGCAACCGCAGGGTGAGCATTCTTATAGAGACTGAAAAGAAGAGCGAACTTCCCGAAGAGGGCGGGGGGCCTACCCGCAATCAGCAGCCTCAGGGTCTTTTGGGAAAACCTTCTCAATAAATTCTTTCTTTACCCAGCCGGCGGCCCCGCCCAGCACATCAGGCAGCCTGACCTTGTAGAACTTCCCTTTTTCATCCAATATCAGCATTTGAAGGCCGGGGGGCGCTTTTCCGATTACCATTATTTGGGCGGGCGAGTCCCAAAGGTTTATCTGCACCCTACCCTTAGCCCAGCGGTATTCCCTTACGAAATATTCAGCGTCGTGGAGCAAAGCGTATTCCCGGCAGTCGCTTGCCCCGGCGCTTGCGGCGATTAAGAGAAAAGATATCACTATAAAGGCTCTCCCCATCACTTACATCTCGTCATTTTTTCACAAAAACTTTAATCGGGTGCTCGGCGGAATCCCGCCCTTTTAAGGGCGGGTCAAAGCCGAGCTATATAAAAGACAAGTACCTTGCCGACAATCCCCGCCATTTATGGCGGGGTAATTGAATCCCTCACTGAGGGTTCAATTCCCCTAAGCCTGCTTCGAGACTTTTTCAGCCGTAGAGGGCTTCGATACCTCGCAGCTTGCTGCGGGGAGGTTCATTATGAGCCGGGGTTTTCTTAAGTTTTTTCAATAACTTGCGCCTTAATCGCCCCGGCTGAGCCAGTTTTATTGCCGGGCCCCCTCCTCTCTGATATACTTTTTTTAAGATAATGACGGCGGAGGGTGTATGTCTTCGGATTTTAAAAACCTTATAGGCAACAGATGGGTTGATTCCGTCTCCGGCAAGACCTTAAAGAGCGTAAACCCCGCTGATATCGGCGAAGTTATAGGCAGTGTCCCCGCTTCCACGGCAAAGGATGTGGATAACGCGGTAGCGGCCGCCCGGAAGGCGTTTTCAGGCTGGAGGCTTACCCCCGCGCCTAAAAGGGGCGAGGTCCTCTTCAGGGCCGCCGAGCTGCTCGTAAAAAATAAAGAAGAGCTCGGCAGGCTTGTCACCCGCGAGATGGGCAAGATACTTCCCGAAGGGCTCGGCGATGTTCAGGAGGCCATTGACATGGCCTACTACATGGCAGGCGAAGGCAGGAGGACCTCCGGCGAGACCGTCCCCTCGGAGCTGCCTTCAAAGGACTGCAGATCCGTCCGCGTGCCCATAGGGGTATTCGCGCTGATAACGCCTTGGAACTTCCCGACGGCGATACCAGCCTGGAAGATTTTTCCCTCGATAGTAAGCGGCAATACGTTAGTATTCAAGCCTTCGAGCTATACGCCTGTATGCGCGTCAAGGCTCGTAGAGATCTTGGTCGAGGCAGGCATCCCCGAAGGCGTTGTAAACCTCGTCCACGGCACAGGGGAAGATATCGGGGAATACCTATCAACGCATCCGGGCATAGACGGGGTCTCTTTCACTGGCTCAACAGCGGTCGGGGGCAGGCTCGCCAGGATATGCGGCGGGCTGGACAAAGAGATCTCCTGCGAGATGGGCGGGAAAAACCCGATAATCGTGATGGACGACGCGAGGCTGGATCTCGCTGTCGAGGGCGCCATATGGGCGGCGTTCGGCACGACAGGGCAGAGGTGCACTGCCGCGAGCAGGCTCATAGTCCACGAGAGGGTCTATGACAGATTCATCGGCATGTTCGTGGACGCGGCAAAGAGGCTTAAGCTCGGAGACGGGCTTGAAAAGGAGACGAATGTAGGCCCCCTCATAAACGAGGCGCAGATGAATAAGGTCCTCGGATATATAGAAATAGGCAAAAAGGAGGGCGCGAGGCTCATACTCGGCGGGATGAGGAGGAGCGAAGGGGATTTAAAGAAAGGCTACTTCATAGAGCCTGCTATTTTTATTGACGTTGACCCGAATATGCGTATAGCGAGGGAGGAGATATTCGGCCCTGTCGTATCGGTATTGAAGGCAAAGGATTTACAGAACGCGATAGAGATAGCCAACGGGTCAGAATACGGGCTCTCGTCTTCCATTTACACT